>JBAVVF010000215.1:0-5114 GCA_049697155.1 Anaerolineales bacterium | reverse complement strand
GCGAACGCACAAAGCGCCCGCGGTCCGCCCGGCGGAGGGTGTAGGCCAGCGGCCGCTGCCAGGCCCGAACCGGCAGGACTGCATCAAAGATCACAACATGTCCATTCGATCTGCACACCCGCAGCATCTCCTCCACAGCCTGTCGGGCCAGGGCCTCCGGCAGGTGATGGAACATCCCGATACTCCAGACTTCTTCGAAAGACCCGGATGGGAATGGCAACAGGTGGGCCGAACCCATTACGGCAGGCTCGGTCCTTGCGTGAAATGCCTGGCAATATGCGTGAGTCAGGTCGAAACCAACCGGATGCGCTCCCGTCTGCCAAAGCCAGGATTGGGGCCCGCAGCCAACATCCAGGACAGTCTGAGAATCAGGGAACCGGGAACGTAACGATCGAATGTTATCCACAAATACCTTTTCAAAGCCGGGGGCCAGGATGTTTATGGATAAGTTATAAAGATGAGGTTTATCTAATAATCGATTGATGAACCTGGATAACATAATATTGTCAATGTCTTCCGTCCAACTTTTCTTTCCTCTTATGCAAGGGGTCTAATTACTTTCGCCGGCACACCTACAGCGATGCTGTGTGATTCGATATCGTGAGAAACAATGGACCCTGCGCCAATGATCACTCGATCACCAATATGCACCCCCGGGAGAATCACGGCGTGAGCGCCAATCCAAACATCGTTTCCAATCACTACCTCTTTTTTCGTCTCGGCCTGCATGATTATAGGAAGGTCCGCCCGATCGAAAGAGTGCTGCGCCGAAGTGATGACAACATAGGGTCCGATCAAGACATTGTCGCCGATCTGTACTCTGCCTTTCCCGTCAATCAGGGTCCCGCGATTGACGGCCAGGCGTTTCCCGGCACGAATACCGTAGCTTCTTTGCATTGTGACGCTGGGGGCAATATATGAAAACCCTCCCAAACGGCTAAAGATCAATTTGAAGAAGAGATAACGGATTGCAAAGCCTGTAATTCCCGGTATCCAGGCAATGAACGGCTGTACCCATTGTTCCAGTGCAAGGACGATCAATTGCCCAGGTGTGTTTTCGCGAAAGATCTTTGCTAAAAGCATGTTAGTCCATCTTCAATCATTTTTCAAAATCGATTCAATGATGAAGCGCGGGCGCCGCCGGGTTTCATCAAGGTTGCGCCACAAGTATTCGCCGAGAATGCCGATCATCAGCATTTGAACGCCGGACACGATCAGCACGACGATCATTAATGAGGCCCAGCCCTCGGGTTGAATGGAGGTCGCCAGCCGGAGAGCGATCACAATTGCAGCATAGATTAATCCGGCCACACTGAGGAGAACGCCAATGACGGAGGCTGCCCGGACAGGGAAATAGGAGAAGGCCACAAAGGAATCAAGGAAATACTTGATTTTCTTGGCAACCGTCCACATCGAGGGTCCATAACGTTTTTCCCGTGCCTGGCGGTGATAGTAAAGCACCTTCGGCGAAAATCCTAGCCATAGGATCAAGCCCATCAGGTAGGCATTATTCTCCTGAATACTGTTGATCAAATTACATACCTGTCGGTCGATCAAAAAAAAGTCAAAGCCATGTTGGGGCATCGTCCTAATTGCAAAACGCCTGAAGAGTGCATAAAAAGTGTCGGCCAGCAGGGTCGTCAATAATTCATCATCACGCGACCGCCGGGCGGCCAGGACGACTCTGTGCCCCTGGCGCCAATCGGCAAGCATGTCGTGGATCAGTTCCGGCGGATCCTGCAAGTCGGCTGCAATGGCCGCGACGGCATCCCCGCGCGTTTGCCCCAGCCCGGCCAATAAGGCGGCGTTGGACCCAAAGTTGCGGGACAGCTTCACGATCTGAATGCGTGGATCCGTCTGCAAAAGCGAGTTCAGGACCACGAAAGAGCTGTCGGCCGAGCCATCATCAACGAATATAAATTCGAATTGATCGTTTGGATTTTTTGCGGCAAGCTCTTGAAATCTTTCGAGCAGGTCGGGCAGGCTGGCGGCATTATTGAAGACCGGAACGATAATTGAAATAAGGCTCATGATGTTTACCCGTTCAATCCCTCTTCCCGGCAAAAAAGAATTGGATCGCATCGATGATACGTTCAAGATCCGGTGTGGAGAGGTGGGGGCCCATAGGAAGACTCAAGACTTCCCTGTGTATTCGTTCCGAGATCGGAAAACTACCTGCAGAGAAACCCAGCTCCCGATAGGCCGGCTGTAAATGCGGAGGCACAGGATAATGAATCAGTGTTCCAATGCCGTTTGCCTGAAGGTGTTCCTGTAGAAGTTCCCGCTGCCGGGTGCGGACAACAAATAAATGCCAGGCCGCCTCCATATGAGCGGGTACAAATGGCAGGATCAGATCCGTGCTGCCCAGCCTTTCGCAGTACAGCCGAGCCAGATAAGCCCGCCGGGCATTCCATTCATCCAGGTATTTTAATTTGACTCGCAAAAAAGCTGCCTGAAACTCATCCAGGCGACTGTTGTAGCCTTTCACTGCATTGTGATACTTGACTGTGGAACCGTAATTTCGCAGCAGACGGACTTTGTTTGCCAGATCGTCATCTTCCGTGGTGACGGCACCCGCGTCGCCCAGGGCGCCCAGATTTTTGCCCGGATAGAAGCTCCAGCCAGCCGCATCGCCCAGACTGCCGGTGCGCTTGGTGTGCTGGCGCGCCCCATGCGCCTGGGCTGCGTCTTCGATCACCTTGAGGCTGTATCTGCGTGCAAGCGCATTAATGGCATCCATTGCGGCGGGCTGGCCGTACAGGTGTACAGCCAGTATTGCTCTGGTCTTGGGCGTAAGGGCTGCTTCGATCCGCGCCGAATCTAGGTTATAGGTTCTTTCATCCGGTTCCACCGGTACAGGCAATGCCCCCGAATACGAGACTGCCAGCCAGGTGGCGATATAGGTATTGGCCGGCACAATCACTTCATCACCCGGCCCAATCTCGTAGGCGCGCAGGATCAAGTGCAGGGCTTCCAGTCCGTTGCCCACCCCAATGCAGTGCCTGACACCACAGTAGGCGGCGAAATCCTGTTCGAAAGATTCGACCTCCTGCCCCAGGACATACCAACCGGATGCCATCACCCGGTGATAGGCCTCATCCAGTTCAGCCTGGAGTTCCTGATAGGGGGCCTTCATATTCAGGAATGGGATCTTATCCATGTTCTTTGTTTACTTCTTTGAGGAAAAGATCGTAGTCCCGAATATAATCGTCTGCCTCATAAATATCAGAAACCAGAACCAGAAGGATTGCGTCGGGAGTGTATTTGTATTGAATTCCCCATACCATGGGAGGCAGATACAGGCCAATCGTCGGGGAATCAAGCACAACTTCGTTCCGGTTCCTGCCATCATCGAGCACCACTGAACATGAACCTTTCAGACAAACCAGGAACTGGTGCTGCTCGCGATGCGCATGCTCCCCGCGCACTTCCATCGATGGGACATCATAAATAACGAAATACCTTTTGGGAATGAAAGGCAGGTGCTTGTCATATTCGCCAAAGCTCAGTCCGCCGCGTAAATCCACAACGCGCGGGAGCTTGATGAGTCTTGCCCTTGCAACAGACAAAGCCTGCGGTTCCGCACTGGCAGACTGGAATTGCACAGCCTGACTGTTGGTCGTGGAAACATAGCCGTGAATGCGAGCCGGGTTTCCCATCACGATCGCATAGGCAGGAACGTCCCGGGTAACGACTGCCCCGGCACCGATCATGGCGTGGACGCCAACCTGGATGCCAGGCAGAATGGTCGCGTTGGCGCCAATGGATGCACCGGTGTGGATGACGGTTTGCAGGAATTTTTCCGGATAATGCTTGCTTCGAGGAAAGCGGTCATTCGTGAAGGTCACGTTCGGGCCGACAAAAACATCGTTCTCGATCGTTACGCCGTCCCAAACCTGAACGCCACATTTGATCGTTACACGATCGCCGATGGAGACCTGGTTTTCAATGAAGACGCCATCACAGATATTGCAGTCCTCACCGAGAGACGCACCCGGAAGAACATGAGCAAAGGCCCATACGCGTGTATGCGCACCAATGGTTGCCCCGGGTTCAACAATTGCTTTTTCGTGAACGAAGACTGAATTGTCCATGCAAGTGATCCGTAAACATCTTCCCAGCATTACTGGCGATGATCAGGTTGATTTACAGGTCAGTATTATAATCGCAAATAAATCGTGCGGTTTTATGACTGAAGCGGCCATTGTCGACAGACGTGGGGAGCTTTGGTTGCGAACATTTCGACTATAACAAAGAATTAAAAGAGCCGCTTCTCATATATATTAGAAGCGGCGTAAGGTTGTAACAACAGCAAAATCAGATATTTGGCTGGCGTATGAAGATTAGGAGGGCCGTGACTGGAACTCCTAATGTAATTCAGAAGCGAGAAATTCTATCAGGATACAAGCTTCGAGGGACGGAATTTATACCTGTAGACCAGGTTTATACCCCGCTGGTCAGATTTCATTGTTTTGCGATAATTACTAAAAAAACCTTCCACACTCCAGGAATCTCGAAATTCCAGAAGCCTATTTTTATGAGCGGAGATGCGGTGAATGGGTTATATACCATTTCCTGAGGTTTCTGACCCATTTGCTGATGAAGTAAACACCCCAACGAGCGATGGGGTAAATATCCCACATATTCTAGTGAATTCATTCACAATGTCATGTTTTGTTTGTGACACGCATGAGACATAGATTGCATATGCCACTTCATACGTGATAAAACCAACATTAGAATATTTTAATGTGCATCCTCGCGTCGCATCCTCGTACGGAAATGTGGGACACAGAGTTTATTGTGAAACAGTGCTGGGAATTAAAAGAGGGGAATTCAAGCCTGAAAAATCTGTAATGGTTGCAAGGAGGTGTCACCGAGTCCATACTATTCCGACGAAATCACCTGTACCAATCCCTACATAGGAGAATTTGCAAAAATGTCTACAAAGAAGTTCCTAATTTTCTTTGGCACGCTGGTTCTTGCTGGCAGCTTCATTCTAGCTGCCTGTGCCGGACCAGCTGGCCATGCCGGACCGGCCGGCCCAGCTGGTCCCGCCGGACCCGCAGGACCCGCCGGACCTGCGGCTGTCGTGTCCGACCAAACTGCCATCC
>JBAVVF010000214.1:0-17244 GCA_049697155.1 Anaerolineales bacterium | reverse complement strand
TAACAGAAATTATGTTCTATTTACGCCGTGAGAGCGTAGATCTGGTTCAACATCTCCAAAAATTCCCCCGTGGGCCTTTCTTTCAGGATTTCCTTGCGGGCTGCGCGGTCGAGGGTTCGCAGCAGCAAATATTGCACGGCATACTTGCGGAAGAGACGCTGCCCATCCTCCTCGCCGTAGAACCTGATGCTCTTTGCCAGATGTTCGTGCACGGTCCTTTGCAGCTGTTCCGGCGAGACCTGTTCCCGGTCCAGCCCGGAGAAGATCCACGGGTTGGCGATGGCGGCCCGGCCGATCATGACTGCATCGCAGCCGGTGTACTGCTTCATGCGCTGGATATCGGCTACAGTTTTTATATCGCCGCTGCCGATCACAGGGATTTTTACCAGTGACTTGACCTCGGCGATCGCATCCCAGTCCGCCTCGCCGCTGTAGCGCTGTTCCTTGGTACGTCCGTGGACGGCGATCAGGGAGCCGCCGTTCTCCTCCACGATGCGGGCGACCAGCTTATAGTTTTTGTTCCGATCCCAGCCCAGGCGGAACTTTCCGGTCACCGGCACTTTCAGGACGGATGTCAATTTCCGGAAGGTTCGCGCGATCTTCAGGGGAGTCAGCATCATGCCCACGCCGGCGCCGCGGTCCGCGATGCTCTTGGCGGGGCAGCCCATGTTGACGTCGATGATGTCCGGGTTCAGCCCCTGCACCTTCAGCGCGGCTTTCAGGATCAGGTCCGGGTCGTCGCCATAGATCTGGAACGTGACCGGTCGCTCGGCTTCCTCGAAGTACAATCTTTTGGCAGGCTCCTTCGAGCGGCTTAAGATCTTTTCCACTTTGACGAACTCGGTATAGCTCATGGCAGAGCCCAGCGAACGGCAAATCGACCGGAAAGGCCAGTCGGAGTAACCGTCCATGGGCGCGAGGATCGCATCTCCATGGATCGGGATGTCGCGGATGGTAAAAGAAGAAGCCTGAGTCTGGTTCATAAAGCGACGCAAGTATAACAAAGTTTATCCATAAAGTAGGTGGTAAAGTATAATTTCCACACGTTAATCCCAAATTTGGGAGGGAACCATGGCAGATGATCCTTTAGAGCAGGCAATCGGGCTAATTCAGGCGGGAAAAGTGGAAGCGGCTCGGGAACGGCTGGAATCCATCCTCAAAAATGATCGAAACAATATCTCTGCCTGGCACTGGTATGCGCAGACCTGGCCCAAAGCCGCTGACAAGGCTCGCATCTGGCAGGCCTGCCTCCGCTTCAACCCCGGGAATCAGCAGGCCCAGGAGGCATTAAGGGACTTGAATGTCGAGCCGCAAAAGCAGGCCACTCCGACGCCAAAGATACCTGCTCCAGCAATCCCTCGCAAGCGGACGGGTTCATCGTCATGGTTCCTGTGGCTGGGTATCGGCTTGTTGGGAGCCGTGGCAGCCTTTGTCTGGATCATGGTCAGGGATGCTGTGCCGAAGGACCCTCAGGAATACAGGCATACTGCGCCGGTGGAGTACTATTTATATGTGCCGAGAGCTTATTCGGCTGACGAGGAGTGGCCGCTCTTCGTCGGCGTCCACGGCGCGGGCGGCAGCGGGTTGGAGTGTTGGCAGTTATGGCAATCCTACGCCGAGCGGGAGGGGTTTATCCTGCTTTGCCCGAGCATCCCGGGCTTTCCGGATGGATACTACCAGGACGTGGGAGAAACAACGGTCTGGAATGCAGTCACCGAGGTAAAAAAAGACTACCGCGTCCGGCAAAGGATGTTCCTGAGCGGCTTTTCGGCGGGCGCCTATTTTATTCAGGGGTTCACGTATCATTATCCCCAGTATGTGAGCGGACTCTCGATCCTTTCGGCAGGACTGTACCTCAACCCCAATATGTTCGCGGAACTGATCCCGATGCTGGTCGTCATTGGCGACCGGGATGACCAGATGGCTGTCCGGACGAGCCAGAGCTTTGCCAGCGACCTGCAGGGATACGGGTTTGATGTCAACTATCGAGTGATGCCCGGTGTCGGGCATGCCGTCACCGGGGAAGGTGTAAGGTTGACGATCGACTTGTTCAGGAAGACAATTGGCAAATGAGAATTGCCTCCTGCCTCTTCTGTCTATTGTGCCTTTTGTCCGTGGGGAGCTGCGCTCCGAATGTCACACCGCCCGCAGCTAAAACGGACACCAATGCCGGCAGCGAATCCCAAATCCTGTTCGACGACTTTTCGTATTCGACCCGCGAGGAAATGACCGCCAACGGCTGGATCGTTCGCGCCGGTTCCGGCTGGCCCGGCGTTCCCGGCGCGACCTTCCGCCCGGAGAACGTTTCGTTCGTGGATTATCCCGATCAGGTGGAGAACCGTCTCCTGCGCATGACCTCCTCGACGGACGGTACGAGCCAGAACACGTATCAAACGCAGGTTTGTCATCAGCGCAAATACCTGGAAGGAACCTATGCGGCCCGCGTCCGTTTCAGCGATGAGCCGGTCTCGGGCGTGGACGGTGACCAGGTGGTCGAGACGTTTTATACGATCACCCCGTACGTCGAGCCGCTCGATCCCGATTACAGCGAAATGGATTACGAATACCTGCCAAACGGCGGCTGGGGCAGCCCCGCCCTGACGTTTTTTGTCACAACCTGGGAGACGGTCCAGATCGAGCCGTGGGACGCGCGGAACACCAGCAACTCGGTCCAGGGCAGCCTGGCAGGCTGGCACACCCTCGTGACGCAGGTCATGGGCGGCACAGTCCGCTATTTTGTTGATGGAAGTCTGATCGCGCAGCATGGTGGGGAGTATTACCCGGATGCCCCCATGTCCATAAACTTCAACCTGTGGTTTATCGATGGCGGATTGGCGCAGGCCGAGGGCGTGCGCGAGTATCAGGAGGATGTCGACTGGGTATTTCACGAAGCGGGCGTTTTGCGGATGCCCGATGACGTCACTGCAAGAGTGAACGGACTGCGGAATGCTTCGGTTACATTTCAGGACACGGTCGAGTCGGGGATACAGCAATCGCCTTGCGATCTTTAAGACCTCACAGGTCTATTGAGCATCTCCAGGAAGTGCTTGCGGAATTTGCCGACCTTCGGCGCGACGACCACCTGGCAATAGGGCTGGTTTGGATTGTTCGCGAAATACTCCTGATGATAATCCTCCGCCACGTAGAACTTGTCGAACTTGGTCACCTCGGTCACGATGGGCTTGTCCCAGAGCTTTTGAGCATTTAGATTCTGCATGATCTCCTCGGCAACTTTCTTCTGCTCGTCGTCGTGGTAAAAGATGGCGGAGCGGTACTGCGTGCCGACGTCGCCGCCCTGGCGGTTCAAGGTCGTGGGATCGTGGATCGTGAAGAATACGTTCAGCAGGTCGCGGTAGGAAATGACGCCCGGGTCAAAGCGGATTTGCACAACTTCGGCGTGTCCGGTATTGCCGCTGCAGACGTCCCGGTACGTTGGATTGTCAGCGTGCCCGCCGGCATAGCCGGATTCCACCGAGTGGACTCCCCTGAGCTCGTCGTACACAGCTTCCAGACACCAGAAACATCCCCCGGCCAGTGTGGCAGTTTGAAGATTGGTGTTCATGTAATTACTCCTTCTCAGACTACCGCTAAAGCGGCACTCCGTAAAGTTCCTTGCGCTTCCTAGACAACCTGTGTCAGCTAAAACTTATTAAGAAAAGATTACGAAAAAAGTAGAGGCAGGTCTGAGACCTGCCTCTACCGAATTGCGTGTTACTTACACTGCCGGTGCTGCGGCCTTCTCTTCCGCACCATCCTGTTCGAGGACGATCTCGCCTTCTGCGTTGATGTTCACCAGCACCGAGTCGCCATTCTGGAACTCGCCGCCCAGGACCCGATCCGAGAGCGGATCTTCGACCCGCTGCTGGATGACACGGCGCAGCGGGCGGGCGCCGAAGTCGGCGTCGTACCCCTGATCTGCAAGAGCCAGCAGAGCTTCGGGCGTGGCGGTCAGCACAAGATTGTGATCCTTGAGGCGCTCCGCCACCTTATCCAGTTCCAATGCGACGATCTTCTGAATGTCTTCCCTGTTGAGCGAGCGGAAGATGACCACGGCATCGAGACGATTGATGAATTCGGGCCGGAAGGCGCGTTTGAGTGATTCATTCAATTTCTTGCGCATGTCCTCATACGAGAGCTTCTCTTCGAGAACCTCATCCCGTTTGAGCGCAAAGCCCAGGGACGACTGGCGCTTGATCATGTCCGCGCCGATGTTGGAGGTCATGACAATGATCGCGTTGCGGAAATCCACTTTGCGGCCTTTCGCATCGGAGAGGTGACCCTCTTCCATGATCTGCAGCAGCATGTTATGGACTTCGGGGTGCGCCTTTTCAACCTCATCAAAAACAACGATTGAATAAGGACGGCGGCGCAAAGCTTCGGTGAGCTGACCGGCTTCCTCGTAGCCAATGTATCCGGGAGGCGCCCCGACCAGGCGGGAAGCGGTGTGCCTCTCCATGAATTCGGACATGTCGAGCTGGACGGCCGCATCTTCACTGCCAAACATGAATTTGGCCAGCGTCTTGGTCAGCTCCGTCTTGCCGACGCCTGTCGGACCGAGGAACATGAACGAACCGATCGGACGCTTCGGGTCCTTCAACCCGGCCCGGGCTCGGCGAACGGCGCGTGAGATCGCGATGATGGCGTCGTCCTGGCCGATGATGCCCTTGCGGAGCTCCTCTTCCATCTTGAGCAGGCGCTGCGACTCTTCCTCGGCCAGCTGCATCAGCGGGACGCCGGTCCACATGGACACGACTTCGGCGATGTCTTCCGCCGAGACGACGGGGCTGTTGGCCCGGTCCCAGCCGGTGCGCAGACGTTCGATCTGCTCGCCGATCTCGACTTCGCGCTCCTCCCATTCCTTCACGTCTTCGCCGTTGCCTTCCTCCTGGGCCAGGGAGCGGTTCTGACGGGCCTGCCGGAGCTGGCCGAACAGATCCTTCGACTCCTTGGCCGCCTCGCTCTTGTACATGCGCACCCGCGAGGACGACTCGTCGATCAGGTCGATGGCCTTGTCGGGCAGGAAGCGTTCGGTTACATAGCGGGAGGACAGATGCGCGGCAGCTTCGAGGGCCTCATCCGAAATGACCAGATGGTGGTGCTCTTCGTATGCCGTGCGGATGCCCTTGAGGATCTCGATCGTCTCCTCCTCGGAAGGCTCTTCCACCGTGATCGGCTGGAAGCGCCGTTCGAGGGCCGCATCCGATTCGATATGCTTGCGGTACTCGTCCATGGTGGTCGCGCCGATGACCTGCAGCTCGCCGCGCGACAGCGCGGGCTTCAGGATGTTGGCGGCATCGACCGAGGAACCGGCCGCGCCTGCGCCCACCAGCATATGGACTTCATCAATAAACAAAATTGCGCCAGACTGTTTCAATTCATCGATGACTCGTTTGAGTCTTTCCTCGAACTGACCCCGATACATCGTGCCTGCCACCAGGGAACCGACGTCCAACTGCAGGAGCCGTTTGTTCATCAGGGGCGCGGGCACGTCGCCCTCCACAATTCGCTGGGCCAGGCCTTCGACGATGGCCGTCTTGCCAACGCCGGGCTCGCCGATCAGGGCCGGATTGTTCTTGGTGCGGCGCGCCAGGATCTGGATCACGCGCTCGATCTCCATTTGACGGCCGATGACGGGGTCGAGCTTTTTCTCCTCGGCCTTGGTCGTCAGGTCGGTAGCGAGCTGGTCCACCAGCGGAGTCTTGGCAGCTGTAGCGGAGCCGCGCGCCGCGCTCGCGCCGGTCGGCGTCGGCGAGGCCGAACTGGACTCGTTCAAGACGCGGCGAGTCTGCCTGCGGATCTGCTCGGCAGTCACGCCCAGTCTGCGCAGCACTTCCATGGCGGTGCTGTCCACACGGACCAGCCCCAGCAGGATGTGTTCCGTACCGATGTAATGATGACCGAGCCGGCGGGCCTCATCGACGGCATGTTCCAGCACCTGCTGGGTTTCAGAGGCCAATTCCACTGTGTTGGGATCAAAGCTTGCTGAGCTTGTGGTCACGCGACGGATCACTTCGCGGACACGATCAGATGTCATACCCAGTTCACGCAAAACACGACCTGCTACACCGCCTTCTTCATCCATTAATCCGAGGAGAAGATGTTCAGTACCGATATTGTTATTGCGAGATTGTTCAGCCTCCTGGTGTGCGAGGCTGAGGACACGTCTTGCTCGTTGCGTAAAACGCTCCATACCTGCCATAGTTTTCTCCTAAATCTATGGGGAGGATTCTACCAAAAACGGGGGAGAGTCCGCGTTGGAAAAAGATTAGAGTTTATTTACAGCAAGGTTACAGTATTTCAGTCCAAACCTGAAGAGATGGATACCAACGCCCCGTTTTTATGTGGTAAAACTCACTATAGAACAGTAATAACTATGAAAAAGAACGACTTTCAAGGATGGATGTTATGAAATCGATCTGTGTCTTCTGCGGATCCGCCGATGCGATTCACGCGGACTATATTGCCGGGGCGCGTTTTATGGGGCGGACTTTGGCCGAAAGGGGCATCCGCCTGGTTTATGGCGGCGGAAAGACGGGACTAATGGGGGTGGTTGCCGATGGCGTGCTGGAAGCGGGCGGCGAAGTCGTCGGGGTGATCATTCCATCCATGAATACGCTGGCGCTGGCGCATACCGGTCTGACAAAGATGGATGTCGTGGAGGGTATGCACGCCCGCAAAGCCCGCATGCATGAGCTGGCGGAAGGCTACATTGCCATGCCGGGCGTCTTCGGCACCTTTGACGAACTGTTCGAAACCGTCACCTGGGCCCAGACGGGCGCACACGAGAAGCCGGTTGGGCTGTTCAACATCAGGAATTATTATGCTCCTTTGCTCGCCGCCATCGACCATGCCGTGGCGGAAGGTTTTATCTTCAGGGAGCATCGCGATGTCCTGTTCTGTGAATCAGACCCGGGCCTGCTGCTGGATAAAATGGCTCGATATCAGCATCCGCGCGCGGCGGTGAAGAGGTGGTTGAGGGAGGAGTAGTTCAATAGTTGGGTAGTTCAATAGTTGGGTAGTCCGATAGTTGGGTAGTTCAATAGTTGGGGAGTTCGATAGTTGAGGAGTTCGATAGTTGAGGGGTCAGCCAGGAGATGTAAGAATTCGCCGCGCCCGGGATTCATGAGTTATAGCGTTGTCAGTCGGAAATTCCGGGCAGGGAGATAGGGATGAATATTACAGGTTTGGAGTTGTTGAGTCGGGACTTGCAGGCGCAAAAGGCTTTTTACGAGAATACTCTTGAACTTCCCACCATGCTAACTTCATCAGGCCTGGAGGTGAAAGCCGGCAGGACGGATCTCCGCTTCACCCAGGCCTCGCCCGATTTCGACGGGGGCTACCATTTTGCATTCAACATTCCTGAAAACCAGTTTCGCACCGCCAAAGAATGGATCGCGAGCCGCATATCCCTGCTTTGTGATGAAAGCGGCCGGGTTGAATTTGCCTCTGAAAACTGGAATTCGCATTCGGTCTACTTCAGGGATGCCGCCGGAAATGTGCTGGAGTTCATCGCACGCCACGACTTGCAGAATGCCGTGGAAGGGGACTTTGGCAGCCAACATATTCTGCAAGTCAGTGAGATTGGACTGGCATCCGAAGATGTAGTGGAACTGGCGGAGCAGCTTTGTACGCGCCTGGGACTCTCCGTATTCAGGCAGGAGCCGAATGCTGCATTCACGCCGGTGGGAGATGACGATGGATTGTTCATCCTGCCTGTCAAGGATCGGATCTGGATCCCCAATTCGGGTGTGCCGGCCAGGCTGCTGCCGGTCAAAGTAAGGGGCGAGGCAAACGGCAAAGGCTGGGAAGTGCGCGGCGTGCCGTATCAGATCATGGCGTGACATCCGCCAGCGCACCCTGAGGGTCGATCACTGCCTGAAGCTCGCTGTACGGCACCAGCACGGTTTGTGGACCCGAGGCGCCCGGCGCGACCTGATACGTGTCGAAGGTGATCAGGAGTCCATCTGCGGTGACGTTCCAGTTCTGGTAATTTTCGGAAGTGGGGGCTGCACCATCCCGCCATGGACCCTCGAAACCCGGTTGTTTGCTCAGTTCGGCGATGCAGAAACCTGCAATTGCTTCCAGGTAATCAGAGCCGGGGGAAAACAGTTCATCGAGAGCTAAACTGCGGCCCTGGCTGAAGTCATAGTTGACGGTCGCACTGTATTTGTAAGGATGTGCCGCGCCGGAGATGTATCCTAAAAAGTCAAACTTAATGCTCGCGAGGCTTCCGTTTTGATACAGCAGGTTGTATTTCACATCGAAGGAACTCGCGGCAAAAGAAGGGTCTTTGGGTGCGTCCAGAACGTTCTGTTTGAAGCCGGCAATCTCCGCCTGGACAAGGTTCTGCATTCGATCGTTGAATGCCAGCGCAACGGGATCGCTGCTATCCAGGATGGCGGGGGATTGAGCCGTGACTATATATTCTCCGTCCGGGCCCGCTTCATCGAAGTTAATGGTTGAAATGGTAAAGCCCGCATTCGGCACCGTAGGCGTCGCAGGCGTCGGAGCGGGCGGTAGGGTCACGGTTTGTGTGAGAGCCGGGCTGGTGGGTGTTGGGAATTGAGCTGTATAGGTCGCGCTGCAGGCCAGAACGATCCCCAGAACAAAACCTGTAAGGATCAGTTTATAAACGCTACTCGTTTTCATGCGGTTCTCCATGGCTAATTAACGGTTAAACCCCCTTTTATGGTTCCAGGCCGGCGAAATAAGGTCATTACATGCATGTAATGGATGATTACACGTCCGTAAGGTCTTCTTACACCCATGTAATGAGTAATTACACGCTCGTAATGTCATCTTACACCCATGTAATGGACGATTACACGTCCGTAAGGTCTTCTTACACCCGTGTAATGAGCAATTACATGCTCGTAATGTCATCTTACACTCGTGTAATCTGCTCTTGCAGCCGTGCAATTTACCTTTGCCAGGGGATCACATACGCGAGGGGGGCGATGTTAGCTCCTTTAATATTTCCAATGCTTCCTGCCTGCCGCCCAGCCCGTTCTCGCCGCCCGGCCCGACGCAGGAGGGGCAGCCATCCGCGCACTGGCATTCGCTGACAAGCTCCAGGGCGCGCCCCACCAATTCGTCGAGCATCTCGAAGAGCTTCTGACTGAAGCCAATCCCGGCAGGGATTGCGTCGTAAAGAACGATGGAAGGTTGGCCGAAGGCTTGATTTTCGACAGGCTCCACGTGCGTCCCCAGGTCACCGGCGTCGCACATCAGGAACAACGGCGCCAGATTGCCCAGCACATACGCCAGCCCGGAGAGTCCGCTGCGCATGCGGACGTTCTGCTCCACCTTGTGATGGCAGGAGGGACAAAGCGTGGTGAGATTATCCAGCCGGTTCGCTTCGACGAATGAAGTGAAGGCCCGGAAGGGAGTCTTGTGATGCACGTCGTGCTGGCGATTGGTCTCGACCGCGCCGCAGACCTGGCACGTATACTTGTCGCGGGCCCGAACACGGTCGCGGATCTGAGTCCAGCCGGGGCCGTAGTCGTTCGGGTCGTTGGACCAGGCTCCGGCTGCGCGCAGACGCGTCACCGTCGCCTCGGAGAGCGAAACCCAGTAGCCGGTCGTCATCAGGTCGGTGGGCGGCAGATCGAGCGGCTCCTCGCCCAGGTTTTCATGCGTGTACCAGCGGCGTTTGCGAAAGCCCGTCACCTGCGTGGTCACTTGAAGCTCACCCCATTTCTTCTCGGCGCCGGGGACGGCGGCTTGAGCGCTGGTTGAAAGTATGGTGACTTCCGTGCCGCGCAATGGCTCGGTGTAATAGTCGCTTTCGATGGGCTTCAGGTAGGCGATGTGTTCTTCGAGGTTCAGATCCTTCACAAAAAACGACTGCGCTTCATGCAAATAGATTGCGCCGGGGTGAACCATCCACAGGGCGCTTTCACCATCCACGGTTCCTATCGTCGATGGTCTATCGTCGATGGTCGTCTGTAAGACCACTCCCTGCGGCGAGGCCGAGCGCAATGAAATGTTCGCGGCAGGATACTGATCGGCCATCCAATAGACTTTGTCCTGCGACTCGTGCGCTTCGTTGTTCGAAATGAGAAATTGCAGGTATTCCTCGATCGTTTCGCCGGACAACGCGCCAAAGCCTTCGCCTTTTTGGAATGGCAGCTCGAACATCGCGCAGCGCAAATGCTCGAGCAGGATCAGCAAATGATCGGGGTTGACGAGAGCCCGCTCGGGGGAACGCTCGAAGAAATATTCGGGATGATGGGCCAGGAACTGGTCGAGAGGCAGTGCCGATGCGATCATCACCGCCGCGGCGGATTCGAGACCCCGGCCGGCGCGCCCCGCCTGCTGCCGAGCCGAAGCGACGGTCCCCGGGTAGCCGACGAGGATCGCCGCGCCCAGCCCGCCGATGTCGATCCCCAGCTCGAGGGCATTCGTCGCCACAACGGTCTTGACCGTGCCATCGCGCAATCCCTTTTCGATCTCACGGCGCTGGGTGGGCAAATATCCGCTTCGATAACCACGGACGGCCGATTGGAGACTTGGTAGTGAATCGTAATCGATCATTGGTGACTCGATGCTGGAGTCTACCGATTGATTTCCCTGTAAATAGCGCAAGACAATTTCAACACTTCTTCTCGAACGTGCAAATACCACTGACTGAACGTTACTTGTAAGCAGGTCCTGTGCCAGACGCACACCTTCGAGCAGGGACGATTTCCGCAAGCCGAGGGATGGGTCGGTGATCGGCGGATTGTAGATGATGAAGTGACGCGGTCCACGGGCGGAACCATCGTTGTCTATTAAATGAACAGGCTCCTCGATCAGATGCTCGGCCAGTTCCTGCGGGTTGCCAATCGTCGCAGAGGCCAGAATGAACTGCGGCTTTGCGCCGTAGAAACGGGCAACCCGCTTGAGCCTGCGGATCACGTTGGCAACATGCGAGCCAAACACGCCGCGATAGGTGTGAGTTTCATCGATCACAACGTAGCGAAGGTTCGTGAAAAAGTCGCTCCAGTTGGTGTGATGCGGCAGGATGCCGGTGTGCAGCATGTCTGGGTTGCTGAGCAGGAGGCGCGCGTTTTTGCGGATGGCAGACCGGTCTTTTTGGGGAGTATCGCCGTCGTAGATGGCAGTGTTCAGTGACCAGTGATCAGTATTCAGTGAGTCAGTGTTCAGTCGGTCAGTGTTCAGTGGGTCGGTGAACTGATCACTGATCACTGATAACAGATTACTGATTACTGACAACTGGTCCTGCGTGAGAGCCTTCGTCGGGAAAAGATATAAGGCACGGGCATTGTTATCATGCAGCAGCGCGGCGAAGACAGGCAGGTTATAGGCCAGGGTCTTTCCGCTGGCTGTGCCTGTGGAGAGAACAACGTTTTCGCCGGCGCGGGTATGGGTCCAGGCCTCGAACTGATGGGAGTAAAGGGTGTGGATGCCCGAGGCGATCAACGTCTGTCTGATGGGCACGGGCAGATCCTCGGGGAATGGATGTGTCTGGGCCGGGCGGGCGGGCAGCGTCTGCCAGGCGACGAGATTGGGCGCGGTCTCCGGGTCACGTTTCCAGAAGTCCAGGAGAGAGACAAGCGGCATGGCGGCTTACCTCTCCCTGTCCAATAAGCGGAAGGCCAGCGCGCCAAAGCCCAACGGGAGCCAGAACGTCACTCCCCGATAGGCAAGGGTGATGACCACCGCTTCGCTCCAGGGCACGCGCAGGGAGGCAAGTGCCAGCGGCATCACGCCTTCGACAATGCCAACGCCGGCGGGTGTGGGGGTGATGATCAGGAAAAGATAGGCAATCGCGAATCCACCGATGATCGTCCCTGCCGAAAACGGGACCTGAAAAGCCATAAAGACCGCCACCAGCACACACATCAACAGGGCTTTGCCAGCGAATGAATACAGGAGCGGCAGGAAAAGACTATGATACTTTTCCGGTAAAGATTTCAGGTCAGCGGCCATCTCATTTGCGAACTCGTGAGCGCGTGCTTCACTAAGATACGTCCGGTGGATAAACGGATACACCACGCGATTGACCAGGCCCGCCATCCTGGCGAGCGCATTGCCCAGTGCCTCTGCGGAACGTGCCCCCAGAACCAGCAAAGAGCCCAGCCCGGCCGCAATGGCGAACATGACACTCGAGGCCGCGATCTCGGTGGGATCCAGGTCGTTGCGGCGGAAGAGCACGATCAACCCGAGGGTCAGCACGAACAGAAACGCCAGGTAATCCAGGAATAGGAACAGCATGTTGGCGACCGTTACTTTGCCGACCGATTGTCCGGTGCGTCCGGCATGGCTGATGAAGAAGGCCATGCCGCCCATGCCGATGCTCGGGGCCACAATGTTGATGAAGGTCGCGGAGGCAGAGAGCAGGGCCAGCCTGTATATGCTGTCGTGCATATCCAGCGCGTGATAAAGGGATTGAAATACCAGACCTGCCACGAGGAACCAGCTCAATTGAATGAGGACAGCCAGAAGAAGAAACCAAATATTCCCCTGCTGAAGAGTGCGGGCAATGCTTTCCAGTTCACCGAAACTGAGATAAACAAAAGCGGCACCGAGGAAGAGAACCAGGATGAATATGAATTTCCGCATATCGAGGAGATTATACACAAACACCCGCGAACCGTTCGCGGGTGTTTTGTCGTTTGGGGAATGTCTCTTGCTCTCTGCGCCGCCGGAGACGGCGGCTTGAACATGGTCAGGCTAATCTCTGCGCCTCCCCACCAGGAACACGTAATACAGTACTTGCATGATGGCAGTCACCAGCCCGGCCACATACGTCAATGCGGCTGCGTTGAGGACCTGGTTGACGCCGCGGCGTTCCTCCTCGGTCTGGATAATGCCGGTTGAGTAGAGCAGCTCCTTGGCCCGGGCGGAAGCATTGAATTCGACGGGCAGCGTGGCCAGTGCAAACAGCGCTCCGGCCGAAAAGACCAGCACGCCCAGCCAGGCAATCTGGATCTGCTGCAGGACCAGCCCGATCATGATCAGAATCCAGCCCAGGTTCGAGCCGATATTGACAGCTGGTACCAGCGCCGAGCGGATGGTCATCGGAAAGTAGTTCTCAGCATCCTGCAGGGCGTGACCGAGCTCATGGGCCGAAATGGCCACCGCCGCCACCGAGGGACTGTTGGCGACACCCTGGGAAAGATAAAGGGTCTTGTTGCGCGGATCATAGTGATCGCTGAGCTGACCGGCCGTGCCCTGGACCTGCACCCCGTAGAGACTGCCGGTAGAGATCAGGCGCTGCGCAGCCTGATGACCGGTCAGGCCGCTGGTGGCGCGGATCTTGCTCCATTTGTTGTAGGCATGCCGGACATACCAGGATGTGATCCCCATCAGGATGAAGGCGGGGATCATGAAGATAAGATAAAAGGGATCGAAGAACATGTTTCCTTCCTTTCGAACAACTAATTGCCAGGCGTCGCAGTCGGGAACGGTACGGAAGTTGGCTGTGAGGTCGGGATGGGACTCCCCTCCAGCATGGCCTGCAGGGTCTGCACGGCTGCATCCAGCTGCGGATCCCGTTCGGCTTCGAAATCTTCGACGGTGATCTCCACCCACACATCCGGCATCAGGCCGACGTGATCGATGGCGCGTTCCTTGGGGGTCAGCCATTTGGCGATCGTGACGCGGGCCGCTCCCTGATCGTTGGAGAGCGGCACCCAGTTTTGCACCGAGCCTTTGCCATACGACTTGACGCCGACCAGCTTGGCGCGCTCATAATCCTGCAGGGCGCCCGCCAGAATTTCAGAGGCCGAGGCTGAACCTTCATTGATCAGCACCACGATCGGAATGTCAGTCGCCTGTCCATTTCCAAGCACACGATGTGTATCGCGCCTGCCATCGCCATATTGTTCGTACAGCACCACCCCTTCGTCCACGAACTCCGAGGTCACCTCCACGGCCGTGGTCAGGTAGCCACCCGGGTTGTTGCGCAGATCGATAATGATGCCCTTCGGATTCTGCTTCAACAGCTCGTCCAGGGTCTGGCGCAATTCCCGCGTGGTGTTGTCGCCGAATGTATTGATGTCGATATAGGCAATCTCATTCTCGAGCATCTTGCCCTCGGCACTGCGAATGACGATCTTGGCGCGCGTGATGGTGAACTCGAGCGGCTCGGGCTCGCCTTCCCGTGCAATCGTCAGAGTGACCTGGGTGCCCTCCGGGCCCAGCACCTTGAGACGGGCCTGCTCGGGCGCGACCCCGGTCATATCCTCGCCGTCGATCGCGATGACCTTGTCATTGGGCTGTAAACCAGCCTGCTCGGCAGGCGAGCCTTCGATCGGACTAACGATGGTCAGGTAATCCCCGTCAGTGTCCACATACGCGCCGATGCCTTCGTACTGGCCCTGCAGCGAGGATGTCTCACTTTCAAAGGTCTCGGGTTCCATGTAGAAGGTCTGTTGGTCGCCCAGCGCGTCCATCATGCCGCGGATCGCGCCCTGCATGAGCTTCAGATCGTCGACCGGCTGATCCACGTATTGCTGATGAACGATGTTCCAGGCTTCCCAGAACGGGGTAAAGAGAGTCTGCAGCTCGCCGGGTGTGGCGGACTGCTGTTCCGGCTGCACGGTCGGTGCGGACGGAATAAAATCGCTGAGGACCGGTACTTGAAAACCTGCTGGAAAAACATTTCCGACGATGAATCCGCCTGCAAAAGCCCCCGTCAGGAGAATGCCTGCGACAAACAATCCAAGGATGGTTCTGACAGTTTTACTCACAAATGCCTCCATATTGAATAACGAAACCAGGCTAAAGATACTATGACGTGATTAATATACGATGAATCAGCTATAGTGCGTGCATAGGAACGACGTAAACGGTTTGTAAAACTTACCCCCGCAGCAGCCATTTAAAGCCTTTTTGGAGGGAAAAGGTCATTCTTTATCCTTTTTCTTCTCGAGTTCCTCCAGGCGTTTCCTCAACTCATCCATGTCTTTGTTCGCCGACGTATTCATGGGTTTGCTGAGGGAATCCTTCAGGGCAGACATCCAGCGCGAATTGCCTCCTTTGGCGGCCCCCCGGGCAATGCCATACATGACGAAGTTCGCGCCGACGATAAGGAGGATAATGATCAATAAGCCGATGGCGGCATTCTCGGATTCCATTTACAACCTCATAACCGGCAGGGGCGACCCGCCGTGTCTGTCTCGTGTCGAAGGATTGCCAGTGAACATGTTTTCAACCCATAAGGAGATTGGTGCATGAATGGGTCGCCCTTACTATCCCAGCAGGATGGGCAGGTGAGTCCAATCGGTGAAGACTCCACTGGCATCCTCGGTCAGTTTTTCACAGCCATATAGCAGGCTGGCCATGCCCACGTTGAGGGCGGCCCGCGTCGTGCGCGGCAGATCGTCGATCATGACACACTTGCGCGGGTCGGGCTCGTCGGCCAGTTCCATGGCAATCGCAAAGGACTCGGGCATCGGCTTGCAGTAGGGCGCCACCGCGTTGACATCCACGATCGCCGCGAAGAGGTCTTCCAGCTCGAGCGCCCGCAGGACGCGCCGGGCGTGGTTCGCGTCCGCGTTTGTAAAGATCAGGTTGCAGGTCGGCAGGGCAGCGATCACCTCCCGCACGACCGGGTTCGGGGTCAGGTAGTCCTGGAGCGGCAGATCGTGCACGAAAGCCAGAAATTCATCCTTGTCGACGTTGTGGCGGGCCTGTAGGCCGCGCAGCGTCGTCCCATACATTTTGAAGTATTGTTCGCGCAAAAGAGGGATTTCGTTTTCGGCCAGGCCAAGACGCTCACGCATGAAGACGTTCATACGCTCCTTGATGGCGTGCCAGAGGCCCGTCGAGGCAGGATAGAGCGTGTCATCCAGGTCGAAAAATAGAGTCGTAAAGCGCATAAGAGGATTATACCTTTTTGGCAAGTTAAGCCACAGAGATCACAGAGTGCTTGGCATGGCGTTCGTAAGCTTGAAAACGTGTCCGCTAATCTGCACTACTCTGCGCGAATGCGTTTCAATTCGTGAAGATCGGTGGAAAAACGCAGGGCTTTAATCCCAAAGCCCCTCGTTTCTCTGTGGCACAGTCAAGGTGTTTTCAAATGATGATTGAAAAACCGGACTGTATTCTGAATGAATTCCTCATCTCCCGCGCCGTGGAACGTGTGCGGCATATCCTCGTAGTAATGACATTCCACGTTCCTGGCCAGGGCCATGAGCTGGTCGCAGGTCGTCATGGACCAATCCAACGGCACCTGCGCATCTGCCATCCCGTGGTGGATGCTGACCGGGGCAGTGATGTTCTGAAGGAAATACATGGGCGAGATGCGGGTCAGCGCTTCGACCGGAACGTTGAGCTCCTCCAGCCCGCGCGTCTGCCCCGACCACCGGCGGATGGCTTCATAATTCTTTTGCTCGTCGCCGCTCATGGGCGCGTAAAGGACCGCGGCTTTCACGTCGTCCGTGACCGTCAGCAGGCGCGTCGTAATGCCGCCTCCCATGCTGTGGCCCCACAGCCCGATGCGGTCCGGATCGGCGGTCTGCAGGGCGTCCGTCCCGCCGCTCTGTGACTGCACCAGGGCAATCAGGTTGAGCACATCGATGGCCATGCCCACCCGGAAGAGGTGCTCGCCGCCGTCCGAGGGTGGGTAGCCGCGCAGGTTGGGATGCAGGACGATATACCCGGCGCTCGCCAGGGCATCGGCATAATGGGTGGTGTAATCGAGCGTGTTGTAAACGGCCGGGTCGATGTATCCGTGCAGGGCGATAATGACCGGATGCGGTTCGACATCATTGGGGATGTTTGCAAACCCATAGATGTTCAACCCGTCGCTGGGATAGCGGATGAGGTGGCGGGTGAAATAAAGGTTCTGTCCCATGACCTCGACGAATTCGATCTGTCCGCCGCCGTACGTCCTTGCGCGCAGATAATCGATACCTAATGAATAATAGGGATCAGGTGTGGGGGAAAACGTTGGCAGGAGGGTGGGCGGTACGGTTGGAAGTACGGTCGCGGGCGGCGCGGCTGTAAACGTCGGCGCAGCCAGCGGTGTTCGAAGTCCCGGCAGGCATGAAGTCAACAGCAATCCTGCCAAAGCAGTTATCAATAAAAATCGTCTCATTTTGTTTCTACCAGGATTAGCTCATTACTCGGAGAGGTATTCTTCATAAAACCGAAGCATGGCTCTATTGAACTGATTGACGACCCAGCTCCGAAACATATGTCTTTCATATTCATAATAAATGCACTCGTTCTCGACCCCGGCCTTTGTAAGTGCCTCGCACGTTTGCTGCGCCCAGCGGACCGGAACGACCG
>JBAVVF010000213.1:0-3793 GCA_049697155.1 Anaerolineales bacterium | reverse complement strand
TTTTTGGATAAAAGGAGGCGATGCAGTAACAGAATTGTAAGGCAAAGCTGGACAGGCCCGGCGCTCAAATTCCTGCTAACCTGCCCCGGAATCCCGAAATGCCTGGGGCGACGTTCCGGTAATCTTGTGGAAGACCCGGCTGAAGTAGGCCTGGTCCTTAAAACCCACCTGACGGGCGATCGCGCCTATATTTTCAGTTGTGTTCAGGAGCAGCTGCCGGGCATGCAGGATCCGGTAGCGGTTCAAATATTCCCAGGGTGAGATATTCAGATCGCGGTTGAAGACCCGGCTGAGATAATCCTCACTGACCCCGATGGCCTCGGCAATTTCCCAGCGCGAGATGGCGCGCATATAATTTTGATGGAAGTAGGCCACCGCCTGTTTGACGAGACCGCTGGTGTGGGCGGGCAGCGTATCGCTGCCGAACACGGCCCGGTTCAGCGCGGCAATCGTCTCTGCGTCAGACCAGATCCCCTTGCTCTGCAGGGTCACATGCGTATGTTTCTCGATGCGCTTGACATCCTCGAGATTCAGAATCTTGTTGCTCAGGATGATCACCGGCACCTGACGAAGCTCCGGGCTGGCGCGCATCTGATCGAGCACGTCCGCGCCGCTGAGCCCCGGCATGACCAGGTCCAGCAGGACCAGCGCCGGGGTTGCGCGGGCCATGGCCGCCAGGGCCGCCTCTCCGTTCTCGCTGAGAATGACCGGGTATCCCGGGAGTCCTTCCTGGACCAGGGCCTGATGCGCAAGCCGCACCTGGGAATCGTCATCGACGATCAGGATCGGGCCGCCAGGCTGCTCCGGACGCAACGCGAGGAGGGTATCCAGCAGGGTTTGCGTGCGTGAAGATTTCGCGACAAACCCGGTCAGGCCCACTTCCCGGGCAGGAGCGTCCGGTGGATTGGGAGAATGCCCGTATAAGATGAAGGGCACCCTGCTCAGGTTGCGATAATGGCGTAAACGCCGCACCAGCATCCATTCATGAGCCTGGGCGTCGGTCAGGTCCCAGGCCAGGGCAGCCGGTGCGGCCAGGCTCAGGGCGCTTTCAAGATCGGCGTCGTTGTGCAGGTGGAAAATTTCCAGATTCTGCCTGCGGCACATCTCGCTGATTTCCCGGGTCGGTTCCTCGTGCGAGGAAATCAGCAGCAGGACCGGCGACAGGTTGTTTTGCTCGGCGGGTTTGGACTCATCGAGAGCGGGCAATGGCAGATAAATGTGGAAGGTCGATCCTTCACCCGGGCGGCTGTCCAGCCTCATCGTCCCCCCATGCAGTGCCACCAGATGCCGCGTGATCGATAGCCCCAATCCAATCCCGCCGGCCAGGCGGCGATTGTCCTCGACGGTCACAAAGGGCTCGAAGATCCGCTCCTGCTCCTGTGGGTCGATGCCGAGTCCCGTATCCCTCACCCAGAAATGGATCTCGGGCGGCGCGACCTCCGCGCCTAATGTGATCCGCCCGCTCTCGGTATACTTTCGGGCATTGCTCAGCAGGTTCAATAGAATCTGACGCAGCCGGACGGCATCGGCCCGAATCTGCGGCAGGCGTTCCGGGATGTCCAGCTCCCACTGCAGGTCAGCCTGCGAGGATTGATCGGCCAGACTATGGACGGCCTCCACCAGCAGCTCGCGTGGATCCAGCAATTCAAGCGAGAGATCCAGTTCATCGATTTCAGCCCGCGAAAGATCGAGCAGATCGTTGATGACGCGCAGCTGATGTTCGGCATTGCTTTGGATGTGGTGAAGGTCGCTTCGGAATGAAGCAGGCAATTCTCCATCGTCTGCATTGGGAGGCTGCAGCGCATTCTGCGTATACCCCAGGATGATGTTCAGCGGTGTGCGCATCTCATGGCTGACGTTCGCCAGCAGGCGTGTCTTGATCCGGTCCGCTTTTTCGGCAGTCAGGCGGGCCTGTTGAATTTCATCGAAAAGCAGCGCGCCCTGCCAGGCACTGCTCAGGTTGTTGCGCAGCAACTCGTAAACGTTGCCATCCCGCGGGCCGATCTCGAAGACCATATACCCAAAAGACTTATCCTGGAAGAAGAGCGGCTCGACGACCAGACTGTAGCGGCGATTCTGAGGCAGCAGGTCGGGGGGCAGGAGCTGGCAGGTTGGAAAGCGCCTGCCCTCCGGTTCCAGAGCGGCTCTGCCAGACTCGGTGTAGGCCAGGATCAACCGCGCCGCCTCAGGCACCTCGGCGTCCGTCGGCTGCTCGTACATCGCCAGGTAGACGCTGGGAATGCCCAGCTCAGGCAAACGCTCGCTGAGCACGTCCGTCAGCTGCTGAATATTGAATGTCGTCAGCAGGGCCCGGTTGGTCTCGCGCAGGGTCTCTGCCTGACGTTCGGCCCGCCACTGCCAGTAGCCGTGGGCGCGCTCCGAAGCTTCACCGATGATGACCCGTGCCTGGGAAAGAAGCGCCTCGGTCCTGATCTGCAGCTCCGGCGGCAGGGTTGGCAGTGTCCACAGTCTCAACGTGGAGATGGCATCCTGCCAGCGGAAGATCTCCCGGTGGGCGCGCATCTCCTGATCCAGCATACCTTCCAGGATGGACAAAAAGCGCGTCGGTGTTTTCCCCGCGGCTAATTCCTGGACATCGATGGCAAATGCAGCGTAGATCGGGTCGAGCCATCCACTTTCGGTGTTCTGGTCGGGGACGAGCAGCGCTTCCATCTCCGACAAACAGCCGGCCCGCACCTCCTCGAGGTTTTTCCCGTCTGTGGGCCGGTTCTGTCGATCGGCAGGAACGTGGGCCGCCCGGGCGATGGCCGCGGAGGGACAACCGCAGGACCGGCGCACGATCAGTTTTGAGGGGAGCGTGATCAACGCCGGGACCGATTTGCCGGACCATTGCTGCATGAGGACTTCCACGGCTTTGGCACCCTGTGCATAGAAAGGCAGGTCAACCGTGGTCAGCGGCGGGGTCGCGAAATGTTCCTCCATCGAGTTGTTGAAACCCGTCACGGCAACGTCACCGGGCACACGGAAGCCGCGGGCCTGCAGCGTCTTCAACACCCAGAGCGCCAGCAGATCACTTACGGCGATGACCGCCTGGAAATCGCGGCCAGGCTGCAATCCCCTCTCATCCAACAATATTTGAATCGCTTCCGCCCCGGATTCCCAGGGCAGGGGGCGGGTAACCAACTCCGGGATCAGGGGCAGATTATAGGACTGGAGAGAATCGAGGTAGGCGCGATAGCGTTCCTGCGCGTAGAAATGTTCTTCGGGTCCGCGAATAAAGGCCAGGCGCTGAAACCCATGCTGCTCGATCAAATGTGACAGCAGGGCCCGCATGCCCAGGTAACTATCTACGGAGACAGTTGGCATCCCTTCCATAAACTGGGCCAGGCTGACCATCGGAAGCGGCTGATAGCGCTGGTGAAAGGCGCGGATCTCGGCCGGCCCTAGCACTCCTCCGAGGGCCGATGACCAGGTGATCAGCCCATCCAGGCATTGCGGGCCCGCCAGATCGAAGATCGCATTGCGCTGGATCTCGAACGAGTCCATTGCGTGTAGACGCCCCCCTGGAAAACAGATCAGGTTGATATCATGACGTTCAGCCGCATCGAGCATGCTCGGCCAGATGACCTGGCTGGCTCCGGTATGCAGACTCGCCAGCAGAAAGCCAAAAGTAGCCCGCTGATTCTGTACTTTATTGCGTTTTGGGGAATTTTCGTCCATAAAAGCGGCTTCTGCCTTATGCTACACACAGTTTACTATGATTTTTTGCGGTTTGATAAGATACGATTCCGCAGGAGGACGGTTTTGTCCATGGGCTGTCCGGTACTGTCCA
>JBAVVF010000212.1:0-3183 GCA_049697155.1 Anaerolineales bacterium | reverse complement strand
CGTCGGCGCTTCGGAGAGACCATAGCCTTCGAAGACTCTGCCGCCGGTCAGGCGCTCGAATTCCTCTTTCGTCTCACGCATCAGCGGCGCGGAGCCGGAGATGCAGGCCTTGATCGAGGAAAGGTCGTACTTCCCCGCCTTTACATCAGGATGGTTATTGATCCCGTTGTAGAGCAGCGGGACGCCGGGGAAGATCGTGGTTTTGTATTTGGTGATGTTTTTAAGCACATCCTTCAGGTCGCGCGCTTTTGGCACCATCACCATGCTGGCCCCCATGGCCATGGCGACGCTCATGCCGGCCACCATCCCGTAGACGTGGAAGAGCGGAATTCCCATCAGGTAAATCTCTTTTCCATCTTCCGAATTTACAAACCATGCCCTCATTTGCAGTGTATCTGCCACCACATTCCTGTGCATGGCAACCGCGCCTTTGGGAATACCCGTGGTCCCGCCCGAATACTGGAACAGGGCGATGTCATCCCCGCTGATCTTGATGTTTGGGCGCGGCGAATGCTCGTGTTGCTTGAGCAGGTCCTGCATCCACACATCGCCCTCGTCCAGCGCGGCCAGGTGATGACCTTCCTTTTTCTCCTTCAATAGCTTGAACAGCAAACCTGTAATGGGCGGCAGAGCCTCTTTGATGTTGGAGACGATGATTGTCTTGAGCCTGGACCTTGCGCGGACGGCTTTCAAGACGGGGTAGAAGCGCGTCAGCGTGAAGATGATCTCAACGTTGGCATCGTTCACAGGGATGACGACCTCGTCGGGCGGATACGTCGGATTGACCGCCACGACCACGCCGCCCGCTTTCAGGATGCCAAAATAGGCGATCACGAACTGCGGCGTGTTCGGCATGAAGATTCCCACCCGATCGCCCTTCCTGACGCCCATTTCGACCAGCGCGGCAGCCATGTGATCGGTCAGGGCATTCATCTCCCGATACGAAATGACCGCACCCTTGAAGATCGTGCAGGCGCGGTCGGGATATTTGCGCGCCGCCTCATCCAAAAAATAAAATAACGGCGCATCAGGATATTCGATTGTCTGCGGCACCCCCTTGTCATAGTGAACAAGCCATGGACGGTTGTTCATGGTTCCTCCTCCTTCTCTGGTTGTCCTCAGTATATACAAGGAAGAATCAAAAGTCAACCAACCGATAGTCGGTTTTTGCTCACAGGGAGTTGCGGATGTAAGCTTCGATCTCCTGCGTGACGCCCTCTTCGACGTTGAACCACTTGATCTGTGGATCGGAGACCTTGAACCAGTTGGCCTGCCGGCGGACAAAGACGCGGGTCGCGCGGCGAATCTCCGCCTTGGCCTGTTCCTCGGTCCATTGGCCGTTGACGACCCGTATGCATTCCCGGTACCCGATCGCGGACATCGTCGGCAGGGAAGGGGAGTAGCCTTTGGATAAAAGGGTCTTCACCTCGTCCAGGAGTCCATTCGCGAACATCCCTTCGATCCGCTGGTCGACGCGTTCGTACAGCTCCGGGCGTGGACGGGTGAGTCCGATCGTGAGCAGGTGGTAGGGAGACTCGCTCTGCCCGCGCTGCTCTGAGAATCGTCTGCCGGTGGTCAGGATCACTTCCAGAGCGCGGATCGTCCGCCGGTAGTTGCGAGGGTCGATTTTGTCGGCGGCCGCCGGGTCAAGAGCCTTCAGTTTTTCGTGTAGCCAATGAATGTCTTTTTCCTCTTTCATCCTTTCGAGTTCAATTCTCAAGGCTTCATTGGGTCTAACTTCAGGCGGATTCCATCCTTCTGTTACCGCGCGGATATATTGTCCGGTCCCACCCACCAGGAACGGAATTTTATTGCGTGTATAAATACCTTCGATGGCCTCGCGGGCCTTCTGCTGGAAGACTGCCAGACTGAGGATTTCATCAGGGTTGGCGATGTCGATCAAGTGATGGGGCACCTGCGCCTGTTCTGCGCGCGTGGGCTTTGCTGTGCCGATATCCATGCCGCGATAAAAGAGCCGCGAGTCCGCCGAGACGATCTCCCCGTCCAGGCGCTCCGCGAGCTGAAGGGCCAGCTCCGTCTTGCCGACGGCAGTTGGACCAACGATGAGGATGAGATGGGACTTGGAAGGCATTAAATTGCACTCTCAAAATGAGTAATCTTCCGTTCGAAGTCTATTTTCCCCTCGACGGCGACCACATCGAGCTGCCAACAACTAACTCAAATTCCGGGCCCAACTTTGGATTGTCCCTTTGATTTCCGCCCATTTTACCTTCCATAGCATTTTGGGCATGCGCTCACTTTCGGCATCGTCGAAATAGGTCAATCCATACAAAACAGAGCTAATATCCTGCACTGCGAACTTTTCACGGTAAAGTCCAATCATTTCTTTTAAAGAGAATTTCTTTGTGCCGAGTGCGTAAATGTCACAAAAATCCTTACGAGCGCCTCGCTGCGCAATGGCAGAGAGTTTCATGCAGGCAAGATCTTCCAGCGAGGCAAGCCCACAATCCATTTCCTCCCATTGCGTAGGCGCTTTCAACAAAGGGTATGGGAATTCGATGAATGTAACCCTCACGCCGGAAACCGTGCCATGTAACGTGCCGGGTGCGGTTTGTTCGGTAGTAAAGTCCAGTTTCTTACTGCGAAGTGATTGCGCCAGGATCATTGCATCTCCCATTGGACTGGAAGTAAACCAATCCAAATCTTCGGAAACACGGTGACCAAAGTAAATGGCCAGGGCAGTCCCGCCGCCCAAATAGAAAGCATGAGGTTGGATAATTGGGGATACCTTGCGCAAAACGGAAATCTGCTTGTCTTTCAAGCTTTCTTGGTGAAATTTCATCTTCTTCCCCAGGGTGTTTCTCTGACTGCTTTTACCCAGGCATTTACCTGCCGCTTTGGCAAATCCAAAATGAGTTCCCAAAAGCGCAATTGGCGTGGGCTTAGCCCGCGCCCCTTGTGAGCGATCAACCATTTTTTCAGGCTTTCATCTCCGATTTTTTTTCTTATCCACAGTATGGCTTCCCACGATCCGCTGGAAAGAACGCGGCGTATGATCAAATCACGATCGCTCTTAAGGGATAGTTTTGAAAAAGGATAATCCCAGAAGTAGGGTTTCAGGCTTTTAGGTAATGGTTCGAGTGAAGCCATGACTTAATTATAACCCCTGCATGTAGCTGAATTTTGAAGTCTTAACTATATTGCATTCTCAAAGTGCGTAAT
>JBAVVF010000211.1:0-11108 GCA_049697155.1 Anaerolineales bacterium | reverse complement strand
TCCCAGGGTTGCTGCCGAGAAGCTTGCGGAGGACAATGTCTTTGCCAGCCTGCTTGACTTGACCCACGATGGCGTCCCGGAATTTGTCCTGCCCAGCGGCTACCTGACCATATTTGGCTGCCGGAACGGCCAATATGTAAATCTGCTTGATATCCCGCCATCAGAGGACGCTCAAATGACGGCCGTTCCGCTGGCCATTCAGGATCTAAATCAGAACGGCTTGTTGGAACTCTTGATTGGGCAGGTACAGCAGCGAGATTCTGCCATTTATCAAATCTTTGAATGGAATGGAAGAGATTTTACAAGCGTTGTCTCGAAAGAGCTTCAGAAGAAAGCCGAAAACCTTTATGTTGAATCTCAAATGATTCATGCTGTGGGCCAGAGTAACGCTGAAAAAGGAGCTTTGGAAGGAAACTGGGAGGTCGCGGATACAGACGGAAATGGTTTGCAGGATATTGTTGTCCGTGCCGGTGTTTACGAGAACTTCGTGAATGTTTCCGATCTTGAGGATAGCCTGGTGCTGCAATGGGATGGCGAGTCCTATGTTGTGGCCCAAGTGCTGCGGGAAGCTACGCCGACGGCTTCGCCAACCGTGACGCCGCTGCCTTATTCAGAAACATGCTCGATCAAGGTGCCGGAGTTGCGGTATCAAAAACCATATCTTCCGAAATCTATTCGTCAGTCAGTTCTAGATTATTTGAATGCTGGCGGTCAGCCAGAACGTCTGACAGATTTTTATCATACAACGATCAGAGATCTGAACAATGATACGGCTCCAGAAATTATCGTAATTGATTATGGGTATTGGCCTTTGTTCATGATGTTTACCTGTCAGAGCGGCAGGTATATAGAAGCCGTAGAACCTCTAGATGATATTGCTGCTACGCAATTGCGTCTCATGACAATTACCGATAACAATAAAAATAGTTTTCCAGAGATTTTTATTGAGGAAATTGGCTGCATTAATGATGAATGCGGCGCTTTGTATGTCGTCGAATGGGACAACGATCATTTTGGACAAAAAGTTAAGGGCCATGAATTTGGAGAACCCGCTGATTACACAAGAATGGATTTTCCGCAAAATGCTTATCTGAAGGATATGGATGGCGATGGTACGGCCGAATTGATTTGGAGAGGCGAATTGCTTCCTGAATGGCATGGTGACCACTGGGCTTTTTATCCTCAGCGGCTGGCTACACATGTGTTCAAATGGGATGGTGAAAACTACACCGAGCAGTTTGTTGAATACTCTGCACCCAAGTATCGTTTCCAGGCCGTTCAAGATGGGGATAGATATTCAAAGGCAGGTTTGTATGAAAAGGCTTTGCAATCATATAAACTGGCAATCTCGAGTGGAAATTTGCAGTGGTGGACGGTAGATCTTCATAATTCCATCATGGGATCTCATGGGATGGGACCTTGTGCCGAGGGCCCATCTATCTGTCCGGGACCCACGGAAGATTCAAATGAACGTCCCATACTGGGTGCCTATGCACTGTTCAAAAGTATGGTAGTACACCTCTTGATGGGCAATGCCGCGAAAGCAGAAACTGCCTATCAGGATCTCCTGACTGCCCATCCTTCCGAAACTCCCGGCTACAAGATCACGGAAATGGCAACTTCTTTCTGGAATGAATATAAGTCCACGCAGGATATTGCCAAGGCATGTGCGCAATCGATTAGCTATATCAGAACACAGGAGAATGTGCTGGCCACCTTAACAGGAGGCTATAACGGCTTTGTCGATCAGGGAATATGGTATGAGGGGAATCCTGGTGAAGCCTGCCCCTTCAAATAAGGTTCCATCTTCCGCATCCTCCGATTAAGCCTATAATTCAAGCAAACCTGACACGTGACACCTTAACACCTGACACCGGAGCACCTCATGCGAATTCGCGCTGGCATCGTCCTCATCAACGATAACAAGGTCGCGCTGATCGAACGTCATCGCGCCGGACTGGACTACTTTGTCTTTCCGGGCGGCGGCGTGGACGAAGGTGAATCGCCCGAGCAGGCCGCGATCCGCGAAGCGATGGAAGAGCTGGGCATCGAAGTTGCCATCCAACGAAAGGTGGCGGAAGTCCAGCTGGGAAAGAAGAGCCGGCAGGTTTATTATCTTGTAGAGCAGACCGGCGGCGAGTTTGGTACCGGCACGGGGGAGGAATTCATGGAGATCGAACCCGACCATCCGCAAAGAGGAATTTACATTCCAATCTGGATGCCCATCGACGAATTGCCGCAGCATACGAACGTCTATCCTGCCGACGTGTCGAGGCTGGTGGTCAAGTCCGTGAGAAATGGCTGGTCGCAGGAACCACATGTAACGTTCGAGGAACCAGAGTGAAAGCAACACCCGGCGAGATCAAAAAACATCTTGAAACTCTTGAAAGCGTGCCGCGTTCTCTGGCCGGCCTCACCGAAGATGTGGAGGAACATTTGCTGCAAGCCCGCGCTGGGAAGGATGCCTGGTCGGCCAACGAGGTCCTCGCGCACCTGCGGGCCTGCGCGGATGTGTGGGGGAAGAGTATCGAGGCCATGCTGGCGGAGGATACGCCAACCCTGCCCGATATCCATCCTCGCCGCTGGATAAAGGAGACAGATTACCTTGTGCTGTCATTTTCTGAAAACTGCCGTGCATTCCGCAGTCAGCGCGAACGATTGCTGGCGGCCCTGAAGAAACTCACCTTTGACGACTGGTCGCGGGCGGCGCTGATCGGGGGACGGCGGCATACTGTCTTCACGCAGGCCCGGCGGATGGCAAAGCACGAGGCAGAGCATATCGCCCAGATTGAGTCTCTGCTAAAATAGCGGCATGAAACTCATCGCGGAGACACAGAGATGTTATTTTGCTTCTCTGTGTCTTTTTGATTCTGGTCAAAGAGGAACCCATGCCAAAGCCACGCTTCAATAAGTTCTATCGCTACCATGAATTGACCCGCCTCCTGAAGGACTATGCCAGGGAATATCCGAACCTCCTCCGGCTGGAGTCAATCGGGAAGAGCTACGAGGGGCGCGACGTGTGGCTGGTCACGGTGACCAACTTCAAGTCCGGGCAGGATGCAGATAAGCCGGCCTTCTGGGTCGACGGCAATATCCACGCCTCCGAAGTGACCGCCTCAGCCGCGGCGCTGTACCTCATCCACTCGCTGGTCACACGTTACAGGAAGGATACGAACGTCCGGCGGGCCCTCGATACGCGCGCCTTTTACATCGTGCCGCGCGTCAACCCCGACGGGGCGGAGTGGGCCCTCGCCGACCGGCCGAAGCTGATCCGCTCGAGCACGCGGCCCTATCCGTTCGTCGATGATCCGCTCGACGGCCTGGCCTTCGGCGAAGACCTCGACGGCGACGGGCGCGTCCTGCAGATGCGCATCGAGGACCCGAACGGCGCCTGGAAGGTTCATCCGGATGAGCCGCGCCTGATGGTGCGCCGCGACCCGGTCGAGACGGGCGGCAAGTATTATCGCATTCTGCCGGAAAGTTTGCTGAAAAACTACGATGGCGTGACGATCAGCGTGCGCCCGCCGAAACAATCCCTCGACCTCAACCGCAACTTCCCCGCCAACTGGCGCACCGAAAGCGATCAGCGCGGCGCCGGCCCGTACCCGGCCTCCGAGCCGGAGGCTCGCAACCTGGTCGATTTCATCGCGAAGCATCCGAACATCACCGGCACCGTTTCCTTTCACACGATGAGCGGCGTGCTGCTGCGTCCCTACGACGACCGCCCGGACGATGACTTTGCCGCCGATGATTTGTGGACCTACCAGAAGATCGGCGACAAGGGCACCCAGATCACAGGCTATCCAAGCGCCTCGGTCTTTCACGATTTCCGATACCACCCCAAGCAGATCATCACCGGCGGTTTCGACACCTGGACCTACGATCACCTCGGCGTCTTTTCCTGGACGGTCGAGTTCTGGAGCCCGATGCGGCAGGCCGGCATCGAGAACTTCAAATTCGTGGACTGGTACCGGGAGCATCCCCTCGAAGATGACCTCAAGCTGCTCAAGTGGAACGATGAAGTGCTCAAAGACAAAGGATACGTGAACTGGTACAAGTACAGGCATCCGCAGCTCGGCAAAGTGGAGCTGGGCGGCTGGGACTTCATGAACATGTGGACGAACCCGCCGCTCGAGTTCCTGGAAAAGGAGATCAGCCCGTTCCCGGATTGGATCGTATGGCACGCGCTCATCTCCCCGAGGCTGGTCCTGTTGGAAACGCGCGTCACCGCCCTTGGAGCGGATTCGTTCCGCGTCCGGCTCGTGATCCAGAACGAAGGCTGGCTCCCGACCTACGTGACGAAGAAGGCTCTCGAACGGAGGGCCACGCGCGGTGTCATCGCGGAGATTGCCCTGCCGAAAGGCGCCTCGCTGGGATCGGGGAAGGCACGCGAGGAGCTTGGCGAGCTGGAAGGACGCGCCTACAAGCCTGTTTTCCCCGACGAAGCCGAGGAAAGCACGACGGACCGCCTCAAGGTCGAGTGGGTGGTGAAGGCCAGGAAGGGGACAAAGGTCAAATTAACCGCCAAACACAGCCGGGCCGGCGTGGTGAGGACGGAGGTGGTTTTGAGGTAGGAAGTAAAAAGTGAGAAGGTTGAGGCATCCTCAGCCTTCTTTTGTTTTTGCGGAACATTCTGCTCTCCCTGTCGTCATTTGAGTAACGCCGATACGACAATCCTTTTCATGGAGGAAAAAATGAAATCTCGGTCTGTTTTGATCACCTTGTTTGTCCTTGTCTCCACGCTCCTGCTGGCTGCCTGTGGAGGCGCCGCCGCTCCCGCGACGGAAGCCTCGCAGGGTTTCGGCTACGCCGAGGAACCTCCCGCCGCCCTGATGGAACCGGCCCTCGACCGAGACGCTGTGGCCCAGCCCGAAGCTCCCGTCGAAGAAAAGTCAATCGCCCAGGATCAATCTGGGGAAGCCGTGCAGCTGCTGCCACTGCCGACCGCTGCTGCGTATGAAATTGCCAACCCGGAGGGGGATCTAACGGTGATCGAACGTTCCAATCGCATGATCGTCAAAAATGCAGACATCCGCCTGACGGTGAAGGACACCGACGTGGCCATCGACCGCGCCACGCAGGTCATCGCGGATGCCGGCGGGTACATCGTCAGCTCACGGGTCTGGTATCAGGACTATTACGGCAACAACCTGAAGTACGCGACCGTCACGGTCGGCATCCCCGTCGACCAGTTCGAGCGGGTCCTGATTCGTCTGCGCGACCTGGCCGTCCGCGTGGTGGATGAAAGCGCCACGGGCGATGACGTGACCGACCAGTACGTGGACCTGCAGTCGGAGCTGACCAACCTCGAAGCGACGCGGGCCCGTATCCAGGAATTCCTCAAGGATGCCAAGACCATCGATGAAGCCCTGCGCATCAACCAGGAGCTGGCCAACATCGAGTCGCAGATCGAGCAGATCAAGGGAAGGATGAACTATCTCTCCGACCGGTCCGCCTACTCGACGATCACGATCAACTTCGAGCCGGAGTTTCCCGTCCTGACCCCCACACCGACCGCGACGCCGCGTCCCACCGCTACGCCCGTCCCCTGGAACCCCAACCAGACCGTTGATGACGCCACGGATGCAGTCACGGTCCTGTACCAGGGCATCGCGAACCTGCTCATCTGGCTGGTCGTGGTTGTCCTGCCCATCCTTCTGCCGCCTGCGCTAATCATATGGGGATTGTGGAAGCTGATGAATCGCAAGTCGGGGAAGACGCTAAGTGCAAAGTAAAAAGTAAGAAGTAAAAACAGGGGCAGGCCGTTGGACCTGTCCCTGTTTGATTCCTGGCGGGTTTAGTTCTTTATTCGGGGATGATGATTTCATCGAACTTGAATACTGTGAAGTCATCCATTAAAAGCGAGCGTTTTGCACTGATCCAGCTGATGAAGTAATAGGCAGTTGGAAAATCCTCCCAGGTGCGGAGATACGACAACTGCTTTCCAGGGTTTGCGGGATCCCAGATTTTGATCACAAAATTATCATTTGCATCGTGGGCAAGGGCAATGTCATACCAGGTATCGGGCTGCATTGCAAGGCTGCCTTTGAAAGCTCCCCTCACCTGATTCTTTTGCCGGGTGCCGTAGACCAGGAGACTGCTGTTTCTGAGTTCCATGGCGACGGAATGGAAATTATCGCCTGTGATGCGTTCCCCATTGGGATTGATATTATCGAATCCCAGAGTGAAACCCTCGGCTGTGCCTGTGTACTTAAAGGTGAAATATACTCCGGTGTTCGGAACGATCTTTTCCCCTGAAAAGTAGAATACCGTCCCACTCCAGTTTCCATTATCTGTAGGCTGTGCTTTGAGCTGGTTTTCCTTCGTGACCCATAGCGCGTATTTTTCCTCGCTTTCCCAGCCCGCCGGAACCGCATTTTGGATGACATATTCGAAAGTCTCGCGGTGAACGACGGATACCCCCGAGAACGTCTGGTTGACCGGATCGGGCAGGGCAATGGGTGTCGGGGACGGTTCAAGGGTCGCGGTCGGTTCAGGCGTGTTTGTGGATGTGGGGACCGGCGTCGACGTGCTTGTCGGGAGAGATGTGGCTGTCGGCGGTGGTGTCGCCGTCTGACAGGCTGTCAATAAAATTATTAATACAAAAAGAAATGGGGCGCGCTTCATTGTTGCTCCTGTGAATGTGTAAATTTCCAAACCTGCGATGGATATCGTTGATCGACTGACATTATACGGCTTGTAAAGGGGATTGAAGACAAAATAACAGTTTTATGAGGTGATTAGGATAACCACCAGGGCAATCACCGCTCCAAATGCCCCGCACGCGAAATTGACCCAATCGTTGCTCAGCCATTTCCAGCCGCGGATCTGAACGGTCTCCGTGCCGCAGGTATGCAGCGGATGCTTCTCGGTTTCCTTTTTGTCGGTCGGGCAGTAGTACATGGCCTGGACGGTCGCGCCGAGGAGTGAGTCGAATAGTGAGCCAGCCAGGCCTGCAGAAGTAATCAGTATCCAGTGGACAGTATTCAGTGGGCCAGTGGGGGAGAGTAGGACGGCCAGGAGTGCGATGAGCGCGGAACCCAAAAAAGATGCGCCCGTTCCCCACAGTGAGATCCCGCCCGATGTCCCTTTTTCGACCCGCTTGCGCAGGCTCGTGATCAGGCGCGGGGGCGTGGGATTCAGGATTCCCAGCTCGGTTGCCCACGTATCCGCGTTGACCGCCGCCAGCGAGGCCGCAAATCCGATCCACGGGAGGACGGATTCCGGATAAAACGCATGCAGAGCTGCGAAGAAGGTTGCCAGTCCGCCGTTGCCAAAGACCTGTCCCGCGTCGCGCTCATGCCCCTTCGAAAACTTTTCGCTGAGGCCTTCCTTGCGCTTTCGGAAGGCCCGGCTCAAGCCGGAGGAGGTGATGAAGAAGGTCAGCAGGAGAATTGCCCAGTCCCAGCCGCCGAGGCCGAAGATGATCGTGCCGACGAAGGTCGCGGCGAAGGCTCCGCTTTTACTGAGGCTGTGAGCGCGGTACGCCGCCGCTGCGATCATGACTGCGAGGAGGAAGCCGTAGACGATTTGCATTTAGACGGGTGTGCCGACCAGAAACAGGACTGCCAGCAGGAACAACAACGCGCAGACCGCGCTCGAGATCCAGATGATGAATGCCAGGGGACGTTCGCGGTCCCAGCGGTAAAAATATAAACCTGCCAGCAGACCTGTGATGAACATCAACGCGCTGACGAGCGGCAGCAGGATCAGCTGGATGGAGGGCGCGGTGACGTTGGGAGCCCCAAAGCGGTCATATCCAAACGGGACCCGGGTCAGTGAAGGGATGAGAATCCCAACCCAGGCCACCAGGCCAAGATTGAGCAGCAGGCCGCTGATCCACAGAAAACGCGCGGCCGGGCTCTCCCAGGCCTGGGTAATTACAAAGGATGGATAGACCGACTTCGCTTCGCTGGGGGTGAGGCTGCCCAGCTCCGTGGCGCGCGCAAACGTGCGGACCAGCGCGGCCGCGTTCCGGGGCGAGATCGCAAAGACGTGCCTGGAGGTGGCGATCAGGATCAGGTTCCTGGCGCTGGAGGCGATGAACTCAACGGCTCCCAGGTCGGGGTGGCGGCGCCTGCCAAGCACGGCCCCGGGCAGTCGCAGACGCGGCAGCGATAACGGCTGCGACAGGTCGGAGGCCGGCCGGACCCATTCGATGTCTGTCAGCGGGATATCTTCGATGCGCAGACCCCACAGGATCGCAAGGCTATCGCGATCGATGTAATAATCGGCTTTGAGAAGGGCGTAGCCGCGATAACCTAGGAAGGGGATCGGCGCGAAGGCAATCAAACCCACCAGCAGGTAGGAGACGAACGTGGGTCCCATCTCTGCCTGCGTGAGCTTCGTAAATCCCCAGATGGAAACGCCGGCCAGCAGGAGAATGATGGCTCCGTGGAGGATCAGCCCAAGTTGTTTGGAAGGCGGGAAGTGTCCGGTTTTGAGGTCATCCATAGCAAGTCTCAAAGGTCCAGCATGGTCTTATGCTTTGATCAGATCCCAAAACTCCGCTTGACTTGTAAGACTTGTCAGACCTGTAAGACCGATCAGACGATTATCCTTTTCCTTGCGCGGCTTCAACTCTATCTTTCCCTCTTTCAGAGCCTTTTCGCCAACTGTAATTCTCAGCGGACATCCGATCAGGTCGGCGTCGTTGAACTTGACTCCGGCCCGTTCGTCGCGATCATCGAATAAGACAGGAACGCCCGCACTTTGCAGTGAGAGATAAATCTCCTCGGCTTTGGCGCGCGTATCCAGCTCCTTGCCGGGGACCTGCATAAGGTACACATCGAACGGCGCGGCGGGATAGGGGAGGGTCAAACCTTTTGGGTCGTGATGGGTCTCTGCCAGCGCAAGCAGGATATTTTCGAAACGATATTCGCTGCGGGTAGCCATACTTATGGTGGAGATGGTGGAGAGTGGATTTCCACACTTCGCGCAGGCATCACCTGCCGCGGCCTGTACCAGGTCGGCGACGATCTCCGCCGAATAATCCCGTCCATAGTTGGTGTTTTTGAGGTGGTAGCCTGCCTCGTTTGCACCTGCGACAAGGTTTGGCGATTGCGGAATCAGATCATCCACCACGATCAGCGCATCCTTCAGTCCGATGGGCGAAGCGTACCCGGCTGCTCCGCCGGCCTTCTCGATCTCTTCCGCCGCCGCTGCACGGACCTCTCCAACGTGCTGCTTCAACTTCGCTTCGCTGAGCTGCATGTCGCCGCGCACAACGACAAAGACAAGTTTGCCATCCGCGGGACGCGTGTACATCAAAGCCTTGGCGGTTTGTTCCTTCGGAACGCCGAGAAAGTTTGCCAGCGCCTCGATGGTGTGACAATCAGGAGTCAAGACCTTTTCGAGAGGCAGGGGCGAAGCAGGCATCGCCCGTTTCGCGAACCTCGCCAGCTCGAGTCGTTCCGTGTACTTGCATTCCGGGCAATGTGCGACCTCCAGCGAACCCGAGGCAATGGGCAAGAAGGTTTCGTTTTCGCTGCCAATGCCTGGCAAGGAAAGCCTGGCAAGGAACGATGGATCGCTGGATAAATTGCGCAGGTGATTGAGGATATGCTCTCCCAATTGGGTGGGAACGTTCTCGCGCGTCAGGTATCCCGCGCGGACGAGGAAGGCGAAGCCCTCCGTCCGGGCGTTGTTGGGGGCTTCGCGCTGGGTCTGGATGTTGAGGTCGTGATATTTCATGGGGAGGCGCCGGGTCTCTATGACTTCTTTTTGGGTACTTTGCGGGTGCTGTCCGGAGCAGGCTCCGGGATGACGATCGGCGTCGAGGCGATGGATTCGGCCTGAGCCGCCTCGGAAGGCGTGGTCTCGGGGGCCGGCTCGAGGTCAAGCTCGACCGTTTCCTCCATCCGGATCTGGCCGCGCAGGAACGCGCCCTCCTCCGTCACGAAGGCAGTCGTGACCACGTCGCCCCAGACGCGCCCCGACGAGCGGATCTCGAGCTTCTGGGTGGTGATATTGCCGCGTACCGCGCCGGCCACAATGACCGTATTGGCGCGCACGTTCTGACAGGTGACGCGGCCCGTCTCCCCGACGACGAGCATGCCCCGCAGGGCAATCTCGCCTTCGAAGGCGCCCTCGATGCGGACGCCGCCCGAGCCGTTGATGGAACCGTGCCAGATCACACCCGAGCCCAGCACCGACGTGATGCGCTCGACGGCCTGGACGGGTTGTTGTGTTTCCGTGGGGGTGGTATTGCGTTTGAACATAGCGGGATTATTTTACCGTTAAAACAAAAAGGGCGGACGGTCATCGAGATTGATCGTTGTGTTGTTTGCCATAAGCCCCTCACCACAGAGCACACAAAGAACACGGAGAAAACCTTTAAGAAACTCTGTGAACTCCGTGTTCTCTGTGGTGAGAAAATATCCTGCCAGCTACTTTAACCAGCCTTATGCCGATTTACTCGCTCTTTTCTCCCTTCGACCCCAGCTGCACACCCATGATATTGAACCCGGAATCGACATACATCACTTCCCCGGTAATACGCTTCGAGAGGTCCGAAGCCAGGAACACGGCGGCATTGCCCACGTCTTCGATGGTTACATTCTCCTGCATGGGAGAGATATCGGCAAAGTGCTTGTACATGTCGCGGAAGCCGCCCACACCGGCGGCGGCCAGCGTGCGGATGGGTCCCGCGGAGATGGCATTGACGCGGACCTGTTTCGGACCCAAATCATACGCCAGATACCTTGTGGACGATTCCAGCGCGGCCTTGGCCACACCCATCACGTTGTAATGCGGCGCGACCTTAACGGAGCCATAATAGGTCAGACACATCACCGACGCGCCGGGATTCAGCATGGAATGAAAGGCATTCGTCAGGGCAACGAACGAATATACCGAAATGTCCATTGCTGTCCGGAAGCCTTCGCGCGTCGTGTGATAAAAAGGTCCCTTCAGCTCATCGCGTCCGGCAAAGGCGATCGAATGCACCAGGATGTCAATTTTCTTGAAGTATTTTTTGGCTTTCCTGGCCACCCGGTCGATCTGCTCGTCAGAAGCCACGTCACACGGCTCGATGAATTTGGAGCCCAGCTTCGTGGCAAGCGGACGGGCATACTTTTCCACGACCGGGGCATAACTGAACCCCAGGC
>JBAVVF010000210.1:0-7073 GCA_049697155.1 Anaerolineales bacterium | reverse complement strand
TCTCGGCCGGGACGGCGGCCGTTTGTCTGGAAGCCGTCAGGGTTGCCAAAGAGATGGGTTTGACCGTATCCTGCGATCTGAATTACCGCAAGAATTTATGGAAGTGGGGTAAATCAGCGGGTGAAGTGATGCCTGAACTGGTGGGTTACTGTGATGTTGCCATCGGCAATGAAGAAGACGCGGAGAAAGTCTTCGGCATCCAGGCACCCGAGAGCGACGTCGCCGCGGGGAAGGTGGAGGCTGAACAGTATCGCCATGTCTGCGAAAAATTAGCGGAACGCTTCCCGGGTATGAAAACGATTGCCATCACGCTGCGCGGCTCGGTTTCTGCCAGCCACAATACCTGGTCGGGTGTGCTTTGGGCCCGTCCGGAGCCTGGTCAGTCAGCCGGTTTCTTCCGCGGTCCCATTTTCGACATCACCCATATCGTTGACCGGGTGGGCGGCGGCGACTCGTTCATGGGCGGGTTGATCTATGGATTGCGTACGTATGGCAACGATTACCAGAAGGCCTTGGATTTTGCGGTCTCGGCTTCGTGTCTAAAGCACTCAATCTTCGGCGATTTCAACCTGGTGACGGCGGGGGAAGTTGAGAAATTGATGTCCGGCGATGCTTCCGGGCGTGTATCGAGGTAAAGGAGTCAGAATGGCAAGGTTCACAAGATTGGAAGTCTATCAGGCAATGCTCGCATCGGGATTGGTCCCGCTGTTTTACCACCCCGAGATCGAGGTCAGCAGGAACGTGGTGAAAGCCTGCGCCGACGGGGGCGCGCGGGTGCTCGAGTTCACCCATCGCGGCGATTTCGCTTTTGATGTTTTCCAGCAGATTTCCAAATCGCTGGAGGCGGAAAAATCACCGTTGATGCTGGGTGTCGGTTCGGTGGTGGATGCCCCCACTGCGGCACTGTACCTCGCGGCCGGTGCCAATTTCGTTGTCGGTCCAATTTTCAACCCCGAGGTGGCGCGCTTGTGCAACCGGCGCAAGATTGCCTATCTGCCCGGGTGCGGCACACTTAACGATATTTCCCTGGCGGAAGAATACGGTGCTGAGATCGTCAAGATCTTTCCGGGCAGTGCCGCCGGCGGCCCCGCATTTATCAAGGATGTGCTCGGTCCATGTCCCTGGACGCGCATCATGCCCACCGGCGGCGTGGATGCCAGCGAAGAGAACCTCCGGGCCTGGATCCAGGCTGGAGCCTGTTGTGTGGGTATGGGTTCCAAACTGATCACCAAATCGGCGGTCTCGGCGGGAGATTACACGGGCATCGCGAAAAACGTCAAACAGGTGCTGGCGTGGGTCGCGGCGGCCCGGAAATAAAGGGAAGACTGGGTTGCGCCGGGATATTGAAAGGAGAGATTACATGCCGATCCAGCGTTATGCTGAAATGAAAACCGAGCGGATCCGGAAAGGCGTAGAGCGCCGCCTGGGACACACCGATGATTTGATGATGACCATCATCGACTTCGATGATGGTCCGCAGTCCCAACCCGACCCGCCGCATTCCCATCCCCACGAACAGGTCAGTTATGTTGCCGAGGGTGAGATTTTCTTTTTCCTGGAAGGGGCGTGTGAGCGACTGGGGTCCGGCGATATGTTCCTGGTGCCGCCGGATCAATCGCACTCGATCCAATTGCTTACCAAACATGTTCGCCTGGTGGATTGTTTCCATCCCATTCGCCAGGATTTCCTGGAGTAAACGAATAATGTCCAGCTCAGGGGAAGGAATACCCTCAGACTCGTTTTCTTAGGCGCGCGTTAGAACCGCAGCACCATACGGTTCAAGAGCCCGCGCAGTCACAATCTGTCCGCTCAGATGATCCCGCGCCTGCCAGGGGAGCGACACCGTTTGCGGGGCGTTACCATGATTGATCAGGATAAACACCTCGCGTCCATCCGAGCCGACCCGCAGGCAGGCTTCCACGCCGGTTGGTGTTTCCAATACGGGTTGGAGTCCCGCTTCGCGCAGGATCGCGGCGAGCAAAGCGTCCTGCGCGGCGTCGTCGAGCCAGGCACCCACCAGGTAGACTTTGCCTGCTCCATAGTTGTGAACGGTGATGGCCGGTTGACCCGTCAGCCAGCCCTGTCCCGCGCCGTAATGTGCCAGGACGCGGGTCCCATCAGGATCAAGAACCTTGAGCCGCTCACCCCAGACCTGTGTCTGACCCGTCCAGCCTTCCGCCTGAACTGCAACAGGCTCCGTAAGCGCGTAATAGTCTTCCACTTCCGCACCGGCCGCCTCGCGCAGCCAGCCTGGCTGACGCAGGGGAACGAGGGCGTTGGCGTCATCCTTCATGCCGGTCCGCGCGGTCAGCACGAGGTGTCCACCCGCCCGCGCAAATTCGGATAGGGCTTTGGCCTGGGATGCGGTCAAAACATTCAGGGCGGGGGCGATCACCAGTTTGTATCCGTCCAGAGGAGCATCCGGCGAGACAACTGCCGTCGGGATGTTGCGGACTGCCAAAGGTCGATAATAATGAACAAAGTGCTTCACGTAATCGAAGTCACGATGATGCTTCTGGTTCTGGATGGCCCAGCGGCTGTCGAAGGAATAGAGCAGAGCAGCCTGCGCGGCGGGGACGGTATCGCTCAGGACCGGGGAGCCCGCTGCAAAGTCAGCCGCGAGGGCTTTCACATCGGCGTAGAACGGACGCGGCTGGCCGGCCTGGTCAACCAGCGTGCCGTGATATTGTTCCTGCCCTCCGTAGGCGGAACGCCACTGCCAGTAGAGCCACGCATCCGCCCCATGACCGACGGCGTGCCAGGCCAGGGCGCGCGTCTCCCCCGGTTCCAGACTATTGTTGAGACTCGCCCAGTTGACCTGATTGGGCTGGGTTTCCATCACCCAGAAGTTACGGTTTTTATACCCACGCACGATGGCATGCATGGCTCCCGAGACAGCAAAGTCGTTGCGTCCGCTTCCAATGTACCAATCCCAGCTCGCCAGGTCCAGATCCCGGCACAGATCATAGTGGTCAAAGCCATCGAACCAGCCCATAAAGTTGTGTGTGATCCAGACGTCCGGTGCCAGGTGGGGACGCATGCCATCGATTTGTGTTTTTTGAAAGCGGATATAACTGTCGGTGATAAAACGTTTGTGCTCCAGCATCAGGGCGGGATTATGGCTGCCCGAGGGGATGGGAATTTGCTCCCAGTTGGAGTAGGTCTGGCTCCAGTACGCCGTTGACCAGCGCCGGTTGAGGGTTTCCAGATCGCCATAGCGGCTTTGCAGAAAACGCCGGAACTCGGCCTGGCAGGTTTCGCAATAACAGGGGCGCCAAAACTCGTTGTCGATTTGCCAGCCGATTACACGGGGGTTTTTGCCAAAACGTTCAGCCATCGCCCCGGCAATTCGACGGGCGGCGGCGTGATAGATCGGGGAATTGACGCAATAGTGGCAGCGGTTGCCATGCTGAACGCGCCGGCCACTCTCGTTCGTAGCCAGGGTCTGGGGATACGTCTGGGTCAGCCAGGCCGGAGGGGCAGCCGTGGGCGTGCCAAGCACGGTCGATATCCCGGCCTCTGACAGTTGGGCGATGGCGCGTTCCAGCCAGTCAAAATCGAACTGGCCTTCGGCCGGTTCCAGGCTGGACCAGGCAAATTCGGCCAGGCGGGCAACGGTCAACCCGGCCGCGCGCATCAGGCGGATGTCTTCCGCCCAGTGTTCTTCCGGCCAGTGTTCAGGATAATAGGCCGCGCCGATGTGCAAATGGTTGGGAGTGAGGGACATGGTGAGCTTCTGGACCTTACCCGGAAGTATTCCCGACTAACTTCCTCAATGATGTTTTCTAAAATGCCTGCAAAGGTTCCGGATCGCGGTCAAATCGCCTCGGAAGAGGCACGAACCAGGTTACCAGGAGGATCAAGCAAGCAAATCAACTTTTTGGATACATCAATGGCTGTGCTTCTGCTGTGGACACCGAGTTTTGAATAGCTGCTCTGATCTGCTATTTCAGGTGTCAGCAAATGACTGTTCAGGAGCCGCAAAATCTCCAGATACGGGCGGCTTTTTGTTCAGTTGCGCTGGTTATAGACCTTCCCGCCGGCGGCGCCAGGCCTCCCGCTGCGCTATGTCTCGATGCGTTCCATCGCAAAGCGGCTTGTTGCACGACTGTCCGCAGTTGCAGAGTGTGACGCGGTTGCGAGTCTCGAGCGGCTGTCCATCGGAGCGCTCGATCGGGATGCCGCCCGTCACCCAGAGCGGCCCGGCAATCGGTCCAAAGGACGCGATTTCGGTTGTTACGGCAATCTGCTGGGGTAAATCCGGCTCGATATCCGGTCCGTCGGTTTCCATTCGGTAGGTCAGCGCGCCGGACGGGCAGCGCTCGACCATCGCGATGATTAGCGAGCGCATCTTGGTATCCTGAGTGGCTGCCACCAGGCGCCCCAGGCCTGTATCGTTGAATTCGCAATAGCCCGACAGCATGCACAGGGAAGTGTCCTTTTCGACGATGATGCCTGTGCCGCGCGGAATTTGCGATTGACGCGCTTTGATCAGCGAAGTGGCGGCTGTTTCCGCGCCGTCAAATTCCACTTTCGCATGAGTGCCATCACAAAAGGGTCGATTGGCCGACTGGCCGCATCGGCAAAGGCGATACTCTCCCGGGCCGACGGCAATCTCCCCATCCTTCCGCCAGGTCAGCGGCTCGCCATGCTCGGAAACCACCTGTGTTTTGCTGACCAGCGGGATATTCCCCTCGACCACATACGGTCCATTCTTGATTATGACAATGCGCCTGCGCTGGGCTGTATGGTTAGACTCGTCTGTTGCCATGCTGCCTTCTCCGATAATGGTCTCAATGTCTCACTTTTACCACAAAAATGCAAAACTGCGCTTATCGGACTCTCATAAACTGACGGCCGGCAAGTCCATCGATCCCAAAAGGATGGATCCCAAGGGATGGGCGCGCCAACGTTCAGACCAGGCAACAACGACACTTGACGATTCGTCTCCGGGGAAAAATCACCTGCTCGGTAGACTCTCCTTCCAGGAATTCCATACTTGGCCGCCCTTAACCCCTACGCCCCTTTTTTCGATACTTGTGGCGCGCGCACCCTTTTTTTCAATTCACCGACCGGGACGCCGGTCTTGCGCGACTCCTGTTTCATGCGTCTCACATGCTTGCGCATCCCTCTGGACGTCTTCCTGACTTTCTCCTGATTTGTTTTTGTTACCATTATGTTATCTCCATGTTTTGTTATTGGTATTCTTTACGCGAGAAAATTTGCCCTGGGACGCCTGTGATGCTCAATCTCTGGAGAGGCTGCGAACCCAGTTTCGGAATCTTTCAACAGGTTTCTTCTGCTCTCTTAACTGGGCCGTGATGGCCCAAAATGAGATCCTTTCACCACACTCGCAGATGACGAACTCCGAGCCCAAAGCATGATCTTCGCCTTTTGCTGCCGAGTCGATTATCGGGTTGTTCGATATCGTTCTCCTGCAGTCAGGGCACGTAATCTGGTTTTCCATATACTTTCCTTTCCTTGCCATCATAAAAATCAGGACAGCAGTCAGTCTGCCGCGCCGTGACCGCCTAGGCAGCCAGACTGATATAGACTGTCTCAGTGCGGGAGCTGTAGCCTGCCCAGTAGGCTGCTCCATCGACCTGATACTTGTCCATCATGACCGACCTCCCAACACCCTCGATTTGTTCGACGAACACGGTTTTTTGGTCCGGTATCCGTGTGACCTTTATGGAGCCATATCCCGTCTCGCTCTTGCGGCTGTATTGTTCCACAATCCCTAATAGCTGATTGCTATTCATAAGACCTCCACTCTGTCTTTCTGCATGCAAGATGCCTGCTTAGAAGCCGAAATTCAGCAGACCCTGTTTCAGACGCGCTGTCACTCCATCGTCTGGTCAACTTGTTATTCGTTCAATGGTTTGAATGGCTGCTCCAGCTTCACTTCTTTCATTCATGGACAAAGCTTCTTGAACAGCTTCGATGATGCGCTGCTCAGCGGTGGCCGGTACCACGGTGATCAATTTGTTCCGCTCCGGCTGTCTTGCCAGTTCATCTGCCAGACGTCCCGTACGGCTGACCGCGATGACCGGACGCCCGTTCTCCAGACTCAATTCGATATCTTTCCGGGAAACCTCTCCGCCATTGATCAGGATCGTCACGGACCGCTGTCCTGTGGACAGCAGGGTCGCTGTGTCGACAATCCAGGCAGACTCCTCTCCAAACTGACTGCCTGGCACAAGGATGAAATGGGAGTAATGGGGTTCCAGCTGCCAGCGCCGTTTCCCCAATCCTAAGAACCTGGTGTTATGTGGGCCTCCGGGCCAGGAGACCAACTCCTCGGGGGCTATGCCAACCAACGGGAATGTGTAACCATTCCGCGCTCTTATCTGGCCGATCTCAGCCATGATCCCCATATCTGTGCCTCCACAGATGACAAGCGCGTTGCCATCTTCTGCAGCCCTGGAAATGGTTTCGATCACCCGGCGCGTGATCTGCACCTCTTGCTCAGCCATCTCGCCCCCGATCAGTATGATAACGGGATAATGGCCCTTCAAGCCCAATTCCGAGACTGCCTGTGGCAGGTCCGAACGCTCGATGGGGAAAACACAAACCGTTTGCCGGTCTGGGAAATCTATCTTCTCAGTACGCATCATTGCCTTTCTTTCTCATCTTCATAACCTTCCAATTGTTCATCTGCCTGGCGTAACTGAACCGGCAAGCAGCGGGTTCGCCAGGGGGATACCTTTTGGGATATTCACCAGCGGATGTAGCTTTCCGTACACGTATACGATTGGATAGGCCAGTAAGGTCAGTAAATACATGGCGATAAACATCAAATTTAGTTTCAATATCACTTCTCCTGGTTTCCAAAACCGGTGGATTACAGGCTGGAATTTTTCGTCCGGTTCTTGCGAGCTTTTGGCATCTTCGCACTGCTTTGGCGGTCCAGCGAGGCACGCATTAATTCATTGCTCGGCGGGTTGGCTTCCAAATCTGTGATGCGCTTGCTGATTTCCGCTCTGGCATATTCGCGGCTATAACCATACTTCGTCCGCAGCAGCATAGCATATTTATCGCGCTTAATGGGTGCCTGTTCCACCTTTTTTAGA
>JBAVVF010000209.1:0-8050 GCA_049697155.1 Anaerolineales bacterium | reverse complement strand
AGGCGGAGGTGAATGAGAAGGCCGTGCTTTCCCAGCAGCGCGAGGGCATCTACAATGGCCTTCAGAAAGAGGATGCCGAACAGTGGGACCTGCGCTGGAGCCGCGTGCGCCGGACCCTGACCGACTTCTACTTTGCCTATAACCTGCCGATCGAGATTCTCCATCACATCATCGATGACCTGCTGACCAACCCGGCTGACGGCCGGAACGTTGTGCCGGATCATAGTCTGCCGTTCAACCCGGAGCTCGCTCCGCTGGAGATGGTCCTGCGGCAGGCCGAACGCTATGAGGCGCTGCCGGACGCGGAGCGCGCCGCCGTGGATCATCACCTGCAGGAACTGCGCGTGGTGCTGCTCAAAAGCATGATCAGCGACCAGCTGGCCTTTATCCATATTGCCAAGCGCTGGTTCACGACCGCCGATTTCAATATGATCCTGGATCGCCGCATCGGCACCGGAAAGATCGGAGGCAAGTCCGCCGGTCTGCTGCTGGCTTACAACATTCTGCAAAACACAGCGCCTGAGATCTTTGAAAGGATCGTCCTGCCGCGCTCGTACTTCATTGGTGCGGATGTCTTCTATGATTTTCAGGCCGTCAACAAGCTGGAGTTCCTGAGCCAGAAATACAAGACTGCCGACCAGGTCCGTGACGAGTATCCCCGGATCCAGGAACAGTATGCCCGGGCGCGCTTCCCGGAGGAAATTGCGCAGCAGCTGCGCGAGATCCTGCGCGAGGTCGGCAATACACCCCTGATCGTCCGTTCGTCCAGCCTGCTGGAAGATAACTTTGGCATGTCGTTTGCGGGGAAATATCTCAGCATTTTCTGCCCCAACCAGGGCACCATCAAGGAAAACCTGGGTCACCTGACCCTGGCCATCCGCCAGATCTACGCGAGTGTCTTCGGCCCGGATGCGATCATGTATCGCCGCCGCATGGGACTGGTCGATTACGATGAGCGCATGGCCATCCTGCTGCAGGAAGTGCAGGGCGGACGCCACCGCCAATATTACTTCCCGACGCTGGCCGGCGTGGCGTACAGCTACAGCCCGATCGTGTGGGATTCGCGCCTGAAGCGGGAGGAAGGCTTTATGCGGCTGGTGATGGGCCTGGGGACGCGCGCCGTGGATCGTATCGCCGGTGATTATCCTCGTCTGGTCAATCTCAGCCACCCGCAGCTCCGCCCCGAGGTAATGCCCAAAGACATCCGGTACTATTCGCAGCATTTTATCGATGCGCTCGACCTGGAGCAAAACATTCTCACCACCCTGCCGGTTGAATCGGTCCTGGGGGCAGATTACCCGCCTCTGCGCTGGCTGGTTTCGGTCGATGACGGGGAGACGGTCCGCCCGCCACTGACGATCGGGCCTGGCATTGACCCGGCCCAGCTGATATTGACCTTCGAGGGGTTTCTGCAGCGGGGCGGGTTTGTGCCGTCGCTGAAAACGATCCTGACCCGCCTGGCCCAGCAATACGAACGGCCCGTGGACATTGAATTTGCCGTTTCGCTCGCGCCTGCGGCCGACAAACCGACCTTTACTTTCCACCTGCTGCAATGTCGTCCCCAAAATCAGTGGAGCGCGGACAGCCGCGACACCCGCTCGATGCCGGCCGATCTGGCGGATGAGGATAAGATCTTCGTCTGCACAAAGATGGTGCCTCAGGGACGCGTCAGCCAGGTGGAATATATCGTCTATGTTGATTCGGAAGCCTATCATCGCCTCGACACTCCCGCGGCCTATTCCGAGGTGGCGCGCTGGATTGGACAGCTCAACAAGACATTGGAGGGGCGGTCTTTCATCCTGCTCGGTCCCGGGCGCTGGGGCTCGTCGGATGCCATGCAGGGGGTGCCTGTCACGTATGCAGACATATTCAATACGCGGGCCCTGGTGGAAGTGGCCAGTAACCAGCGAGGCTTCAGTTCCGAACCGTCCTATGGAACTCACTTCTTCCAGGACCTGGTGGAGGCCCAGATTTACCCGCTGGCCGTCTACCCGGCCGAACCGGGGGATCATTTGAACTGGGATTTCATCAGGCAGTCTCAGGACCAGATGCCCAAACTGTTTTCCGAGCAAACCAGAGCCAGCCACTGCATCAAAGTCATCCATGTCCCCACGGAACGCCCCGGCCATCAGCTGGAGATCGTCATGGACGGCCAGACTGGATTGGGCTATCTGACCCCGTCCAAAGCGACACAACTGTAAGTCCATCACCATGCCCGTTGCAGGTGCAACTGGCTGCAACGGCAGGTCCACTCATGGCAGTCAACTGGTCGGCGTCCTCGTATCCATAATCGATCGTAGACGACAGACCATTGACAATACTAGCCTGTGTCAGGGGCGTATATCGGTGAAAATGCGCAGACTCCCACCCGTCGAGTATGCAGGTTCGGTGCTGGTGGTGCATCCACCGCATGTGGCTCTAATTACGCGGTCTCAAGTGACACCTGCACCCACCGCAGGTGCGGTGTGAATGACAAGATTGCAGCATCGATCCTGGCGCGCTGACTGGCAAAGGGATTGCTGGTGGGGATCTGGGTACCGCCCCGGGACATTCGGGAGTTGCGTGGTTTGGTGGCTCAACGCAAAAAGATGACCGGACTTGCCACGCAGGCGAAGAACTGCCTGCATGCTGTCTTACAGCGCCATCATCTCCTGCCCCCGGAAGGCAATCCGTTCTACGAGTGGCAGCAGACGTGGTGGCTGGCGTTGCCCCTAGGGCCATTGGAAAAAGTCAATCTGCAGAGCGATCTGGATGCGCTGCAGTTTGCAGAAAAACAATTGAGGCAGTTGACTTCGATGATGGAAAAGATCGCCGACCAGAGTAATGAAGTGACCCGCTTGCTGCAATTACCTGGATTTGGTGTCGTGACTGCCGTGACGGTCTGGGCTGCGATTGGCGATATTCAGCGCTTTGAAGATCCGCAGCACCTGGTGGGTTATGCGGGTCTGGGAACAAAAGTCCACGATAGTGGCATGACCAGCCGCAGGGGACGCATTACCAAAGCGGGCAGGCGTGATCTGCGTGTGGTCCTCATCGAGGCGGTTGTGGTCTGGTATCTCCTGGCACAGCACAAGACCGATCGCTTCGTCCAACCCGAAGCGATCGCCCAGAAGTTCCTCAAACTTGCCTACCAACTTGGAAAAGAAAATCGTCCCCAGGGACAATCCGCGGCCCAGTTCGTTCGCCAACGTCTCGATATGTTGCAGCTTGGGCAGGATCTGACCAGCATTGCCTAGGGCACAAAGAAACCCATCCCACTGCCAGCCTCAACAAACAAAGTGAGCGACGTCCCAAATGGCGCCTTGGCGCCATGAACTCCCGAAGGAGACCCACAAAGGGGTTTTACGGGCTCGTCGCTCTATTTCATTATACAACTTTCCTCAACGTTTCGCACATCTTGCGAAGGCGGTCTTTTTCTGTTGCTACACCGACAGACTTCCCCGTTTCACTTCTGCTCCCTCTTGACTTCCCACTTCATCCGCTGCACGCTGTGTTGGGCGTGAGGTTGACTATAGCTGGTCTATTGCCTGCACATAACGCTCGGGATAAACAAGTGCTAACTCGCCATGTCTCATGCCGTAGAACTCCTTAACAATACTAGAGGATACCCGATCCTTAATATGTCGAGCAGATTTCTTAACAAAGGCATCTTCCTTACTTCCATACCAAACATGAATACAAGCTGAGACTTGATCGATATTGGCCGGCATCTGGTAGCAGTAGCTCGAGTGGAATACATTGTGGATACTTGTGCATGACATTGCGGTTATTGTGTTCTGAACCATCTCAAAAGCGGGCTCTGGGTACGATTCTTTTAACGCGGACTGCAAAAGCCTATTACCATTCTTCATTGCTATCATCGCCGAGGTCATGATCTGGGTAGAAAAGCGGGCGAGTAGAGGCGACATCGGGGCGAAAAAACCACCATCGCTGACGATGTGCGCTATTGCCAAATCATTCCGTGAGGCTATCTCAAATGCAATCGTTCCGCCTAGGGATGAGCCGATGATCGCGTAAATATCACTGTCATGATGCTCTTTTACTGCTGCGATCAGATTGCTTGCTTCTTGCTCTATGCCAGGAAAGTCGACCTTTTCGTCCGGATTGTGCCCATTGAGTGTTGGAATCAAAACATGATAATCCTTTTCAAGTAAGGTGACTTCTGGCTGCCACATCTCGCCTGTTACAAACGAGCCATGAATAAGGACGATGCACTTATTGTTTGCTGAGCCGTATTCTTCGATAATCATAGTTGCGTATCTCCATATTGCAGCGCCCAACGGTCTGCGTTAGCGGTGGTGGGGCGGAGGGTGGATAATAAGGTTCGGGAGCCGGAAACCTTCCAGCCGAGACAAAAGCTTGAAAAACGCGGCACGTCCCCACCGTCAGCTGCACGCTGTGTTAGGCTGCCTAATTGATTATGGAGAGAGCACTTGCCATGAGACACCACCATCCCAAGCCTCATTATTTGTCAGCCGCTGTAAATTGCTATCATTGACCTCAACAACATATATTTGGTTGCGTCCCTCTGACATCGAGACAAAGGCAATCCGAGTTCCATTTGGAGACCAGATATACGAATAATCATTGGGATCAAGATCAGCGATTTTGCGTAGCTTGGAACCATCAGAGTTTATTAAGTAGAGCGCATTGTCGATCCTAGACTTGAAGGCAATCAAGTCACCAGCCGGTGACCATTTAGGACGGCCGGCCTGTCCAAGAATTGTGCGTTCGTTGGAACCATCGCTATTCATAATATGGATTTCAATATTCCCTTGAGCTAGTGTTCGTTGAAAGATAATTTGTTTACCATCTGGGGACCAATCGGGTAAAACATCTAAACTGCCGCTCGGTTTCTTTTCAGTTAACAGACGGAGGTTAGCACCAGTGACATCTATGACATAGATACCTTCGCCCAGCGAGGACGCGAAAGCGATTTGTTTTCCATCTGGTGAGTAAGCATAATCTTCCCGCGCCTGGTCGGCAATGCACTTTATGTTGGCGCCGTCAGCCTTTATTATACAGATTTGCCCCTTCTTGTTGACAAAGGCAATCTGTTTGCCATCTGGAAACCATCGACCTGTAACACAGTCATCACAATCAATGAGCAGATGTACATTAGAGCCGTCTGCATTCATTATGTAGAAACCAGGTTGCTCATTGCGGTCAGAAATAAACAGGAGCTGTTTACCATCTGGGGACCATTGTGGACTAACATCCTTAGCGCTATGGTTGGTAAGATTAGTTTGATTAGTGCCATCCGGATCCATCGTATAGATCTCGGAGTTTCCATCGCGGTCTGAATGAAAAGCAATTTTGCTAGATTGAGATGCAGAGTTTTCCTGACACGCAACCAACAACATGATTAATCCAAAGACGCCAATTGATTTGATGCAATTCATATTTGATCCTCCTTATGTAGAACAATTTTTTCTCGTGGAAGACGGCTTTCCCAAGGCAGCCCAACGGTTGGCGTTACCCGCGGGTGGGTGGGACGAGACAACGCCATTTTGCCGGAATCAGCTTCGTGCCAAGAAACCTGCTTGAAAACGCGCACCCCCACCACGCAGCCCCGGCGCTCTTTGCTAGCGTTTGGGTGCACGCCTTGTTCGGCGGTTTTTCATGGTGACAACAATCTTTTTCCAGTAGTTCCTTCAATAAACCATCCCGTAAGACCTGCATTTACAGCTTTTACTCTCCACCATAAGAAACCCTCACTACAAGCTGGCCACTCATTGTATGTACTCACTTTTCGCCACTGATTTCTCTTCGTTTTCATTGTTTATCTAATTCCCAAATCACTATTTTCCCATCTTTTGATCCAATCGCAAGAGAATTCCCGTCAGGTGAGAAAGCAAAGGTGTTTACAGATGATTCGTGATTCGAGAAAGTATGTACTTGGGCGCCAGTAGCCACTTCTCGAACAATTACGCTTTTTTGATCATTTGCAATATCAGCAAGAAAACGTCCATTAGGTGAAAATGCAATGTTTTCCAGATGAAGTTCTTGTGGAAAAGTCGGACCAGGCATCAAATAGTATGATGTGCTGTCTTGCGAAAGCGAAAGGGTAACACAATAACCATCAGAGCACTCGATAACATTATATATTAGCCCATTAGGTGAAGTTGTGAATAATTTATATTTGTCACAATCGTTCAGATTTATTACATCTGTTCCGGTTTCAATATTCCAGAATATGGGACCACATAAATTATTGCCAGCAACAATTTTTCCATCAAACGAAAAAGCGATTCTTGTAAAAAATAAACGAGAAACAATAGGTTGAGGGTTTGCTGAAAATAAGTAAAGTTGCGTTCCTAAATTAACATCCCATAAGAAAATCTCGTTATTTGAGGTAGCAGCTAGAATGTTCCCATCAGGCGAGAAAGCGACGCTTGTTATCTTATCTTCAAGCCCTGTAAAAACCTTTATTTTTTCTCCAGTATTGGCATCCCATAGCGCTACTTCACCGTTAAAAGAAGAGCCGCTTGCTAACATATTTCCACTTGGTGAAAATGCGAATGGTACTCTGATCCCAACGGTGTGCGTTAGCGGTGGTGGGGAGGGCTGGACCGGCCATCGCAATGGAAGCGCCTCACGCCAGGAACCTGCTCGAAAATGCGGCCCGTACCCACCATCCGCTGCACGCTGTGTTGGGCATTTTTTATTCAGCTGATACACAATTTTCTGTTGGCCAATTGATATTTTGACCTACCTCTTGCCACCACGCTCTCGCCTTTTGTGTGACAGAACCTTCAGGGTCATCTAAAGATACACTTCCATATAGTTCAGGATCAAGCTCTTCATATTCCCAAACGAGATCGACACCTGTGATTGCCTCGATCGCACTTGCAGAAGCTGACCTTGCTCCTGGATCCTTGTCCCACAAAAGGTTGGCCAATTGTGGAACTGAACACTCAGCTGGTTTTCCAATAAGCCCAAGACTGAAGATGGAATATTGGCGGACCTCTCCTCGACTGTTATCTAGGTTTTGTAACAACACTGGTATGGCATTTGCTGCTGATTGTCCCATAGGAATTAAAGCTCTACCTGCAATTACTGAACCGTGGCGTTTGTAGGTCATTGCTTTAGCAATAACTGGTGCGGCTTCAGATGCTGATTTTCCTCTTGTTTCTAATTCATCAATCACATCTGAAAAGAGGGTCGAGGCTGGGTCATCGGCATCCTCCGCTCGCTCCAAAATCTGTATGAGTTCTTCGGTTGATTTCTTGGAAATCAAACTTGTCTCGTCTCGTTTGTTGGCATTTTGGGATGCAATAGAACTACAGCCACCCAAAATGGCAATAGAGATAATCAAAAGGGTAATGACACGACTTTTATTAATCATTGTTATTTGACCAATGCCCAAACGATGGATCGTTGATGCTGATTGTTTTTATCCCACTATCTAAATTCCAAATGTTGATAAAACTTAGTCCACTGCCACCAAGTAAACGACCATCTGGCGAGTAAGCTAACGCATTAATATGTCCTTCTTCCAGTCGGAGTTCTAATTTGTGGGGCGCTGGACCTGCGAATGTCTCAGTAGAGACTGAAATGGCTGTCTGGGTAGCAACTTCAGCTGGCAAGGTAGTTGATAAATCAGCGAGAGCAGTTTCAAATGCTTGCGTAAAAACCGCTCCATTGTCTTGAGTCGGGGCGGGCTTTGGCGAGGAGCAACTAATAATCAAGATTGCTGAAACCATCAATGTCAAAGTGAAATGAATACGGTGCATTATCGTTATTCTTTCTTTCATTGTGAGTTTTAGATTCTAAGCTACTTTACGGTAGCCGCCTAACGGTTTGCGTTAGCTGCGGTGGGGCGGAGGGTAGATAAGGCCCGGGATCTGGATTCCGCCGAAGCCAGAAAACTGCCCGAAAAACGCGGCGCATCCCCACCGTCAGCTGCACGCTGTGTTAGGCGCTTATGCCGAACGCAAGAGCCATTATTTAAAACTATTACCACAACCATACTGCTATTGCTCTACACGACTCAAAACAAGGATTAATAAGATTAGACAAATTGTCTTATGCCCTTTGTTTTTCCAGC
>JBAVVF010000208.1:0-1883 GCA_049697155.1 Anaerolineales bacterium | reverse complement strand
AGTCTGTTGCTGAATCTCGCGGGATCCCCGAGTACGGCAAAGGCGTCCAGCGCACGAGCTTCTGGCGTGCCGATTGCCTGTAATTGCCCACGCAGCGTAGCGTCGTTCGGAAGCCCCGGAAGACCGGAGGCAGCGTGAAAACCTGCTCCTCAAACTCGGGAAAAGCATCGCCGCCTTCTTCCCCGACATCATTGGAGCGGTAGGCATAAGGACTCGCCGTCTCGAGTAGACGCAACCGCGATGTCCATTCTTCGCTGCCGGCCGCAAAAACTCGCCGGCAATGAATGGAGACTCGATATCCCGTTCCGAACCATCCTGTTGGTGCATCGAACGCCCCCTTCACCGCGCCTTAACTCGGCGTCACCCTTCGCGCCTTCATCTCGCGCCCTGTGATGATGGACCAGTGCCGGATGATCGTCTGCATGGCCTCTTCGGGTCCACCTGTTACCGGCGTGTAGAGTGCGGGCGCCGCCGCAGCGTTATTGTAAAGGCCCGTTTCGATCTCGATCAGAATCCGGGAGATGCTGTCCGCAATGTCGAAATAGTTCTTGGAGAGGCCATGGGCGGGAAGTCCCACCCGCTGAGCGATCTTGAACAGCCGCTCTTCAGGACTCGCGGCCTCTGCTCGCAAATCCCTGATAATCGACAGTGTGCCTGTATCCACGGTCAGGTGGAACCAGGAGAGCATGGAGACAAAAACGAACTCCTCACGGGATAGGTTACCCGTCTGCCTACGTGTGATGAGCATATCGTGCAGTTTCTCAGCCAGGTCGGCGATCTTGGCGTTATCCGTGGGCTTCGCGCCGCTGAGATTGTTCACGTTCTCAATCCCGATCCACACTTCCCGGAGGAATTCCTCAAAAGTGGAGACAAACTCGCTGTTCGCCGCCTCGGCCTTCAAATAGGGATACGGCTTGTTGTCATCAGCTCCGTGATTCAACTCCATTCCGAACATCCGCTGGTAGGCGTTGCGCCGGGTCGCATTGATGTCCGCTCGCACATAGCTCGTGACGGCGGTAACAAAGAACGGAGGAGGATCCCGGTAGAACAGTTCCTCGGTCGCACGTAGCCAGTTCTGACTATCCGCCGATCCCGGGACGCCGAGCTTCTCGCCATGCAGGAACTCGTGAATGACACGGCGGAAGATCTCGTAAATACGGGTATTCTCGATCATGTATGCATAAATCAAATGATCGAAGAGTCCCCCCGGTTGCCGGGCAAGGCGGCCGATAAAGCTGGTCCCCGAGAAGGCTGTGCGAAGATTGGTTGCGATCAAGTGAACATTCGCATCCGGAGGGGTGCTCGAAAACGCCGCATTTCCAAACCAGGTCGTACCGAATCCTGGAACGGCGCTTCGCCGCGCCGGGTGCCCAAGCCCTATATTCGGGTCGTTGGATGTGTTGGATCTGTTGTCCCACGCGAGTTCCAGCAATGCCGTCAGATCCGAAGGGTGGAAACGCGTCAGAACTTCAGCGCCGTTCAATCCGGCGTCCGTTAAGAATTTTGCAAACCTGCGAAACATATCTTATCTCCTCTTAACTCATGTTACGCGATCATCGCGAGTCGCCAGGCTGAACATCAACGTTCAAGCTAAACAGCTCAAGCAGGCTACAGCGGCGAACCTTTAGGGCGCTTCAACGCACTTGAGCTAATCTGAGGGTAACCCTCAAGGCTTTGCCGCAGGGCGTGCTTTGGGCGCCGCTTTCACATCCAACGCATCACTGATTTCTTTGAAAGCATTTACTGCCGTAAGTGCCGCATCTTCCAGGGGCGGCGGAGTCCTGCCCTGCACCTGCTTCCTGAACTCATCCAGAATGGTGGTGAGCAAATCGACAATTGGCTGGGTCGAAGCCACCTGGCTGCTGGCTTCTTCTTTCTTTTCT
>JBAVVF010000207.1:0-6778 GCA_049697155.1 Anaerolineales bacterium | reverse complement strand
TATTTTCCGGTTGTCACTTCGATTGTTCGTTCCCTTTTGCTTACGATTATTTTGAGTGTGATCGTAAGAGTGTTTAGAAAATAGAAATTCGGGGGCAAATCAAATCGGTCTACAGCACGATGCTCGTATGCATGGATGGATAGTGGACCTGCCTCATGTCATGTTCGCCGAACTTCTCCATGAGCGGCAGCGCACCCTTTTCCTCCCCATGGACAACGAATACATATTCCGCCTGTCTCTTCACACTTAAGCCATATTCCAGCAGCATATCCTGCCCGGCGTGAGCGGATAGCCCGCCCACGGTCGCGATCTCTGCCTGCACCTTGTAGGACTCGCCAAAGATCCGGACGAACTTCTCCCGGTCCGCGATCCGGCGGCCGAGCGTATCCGGCGCCTGCCAGGAGACGATCATGATCGTGTTCTTCCGGTTCTCGATCGCCCAGCGGATGTGATAGACGACCCGGCCTGCCTCGGCCATACCTGAAGCGGAGAGAATGATCATCGGGTCGGTGCGCTCGTTCAGGGCCTTCGAATCTTCGAGCGTGTTGATGTACGTCAGGTTCTTGAATTCCAGCGCGGGGTGGCCCGAATGGACAAGCTCCTTCATTTCTTCGTCGTAGCATTCACTGTGCTGGCGGAATACCCGGGAGGCGTTCACGGCCAGCGGGCTGTCCACGTACACAGGGACTTCAGGCAGTCCGCCTTCACTGTACATGCGGCTGAGGTTGTAAACCAGTTCCTGCGTGCGTCCCACGGCAAAGGAGGGGACAATCACTTTGCCGCCGCGCTCCAGTGTCCGGCAAATGATGTCCCGCATCTCTGCGTAAGCTTCCTCGGGATCGCGGTGCGGCTTGTCGCCGTAAGTCGATTCCATCAGCAATATGTCCACATCTTCGGTGGGGAAAACAGGGTCGCGCAAGATCGGCAGATTGCGCCGTCCGATATCCCCTGAAAACCAAAGGTGTTTCCTGTACCCTTTTTCCTGCAGCCTGAGCGAGATCGAAGCCGAACCGAGGATGTGCCCGGCATCGTGAAAAGTGGCCGTCACGCCTCTGGTCGGTTCGAATGGCACGCCATAGTTGACCGGCTGCAGCAGCGGCTCCACTTCCTTTGCATCTTCTTCCGTATAAAGGGGATCGACCGGCGGCTCGCCGCGCTTCATGTTATGGTAGCTGGCGCTCTCCGCCTGCTTCTCCTGGATGTGGCCCGAGTCGCGCACCATCACGTCGGTCAGGTCGGCGGTGGCGGGCGTGCAATAGATCAGTCCCGAGAAGCCCTGCTTGATCAGGTTGGGCAGGTTGCCCGAATGGTCGATGTGGGCGTGGGAAAGGACTACCGCGTCTATACTTTTGGGATCGAATGGGAAATTTCGGTTCTTTTCGATTGCTTCCTTGCGCCGCCCCTGATACAATCCGCAATCCAGCAGTAAGCGTGAGCCGTTCAATTCAACCAGGTGCATCGAACCGGTTACTGTCTGCGCCGCCCCGAGAAAACTCAGCTTCATGGCTGCCTCCGCGAATCTGTCATGTCCTGCTTGTTTTCATTCTACCGCTTGTCTCATTAATAAGTAAACCTCTTAATTGTTTTGTAAGCTAGAATCTTGACTTCAAGTTTACCTAATTATGCGGCACTTTGTAATTCATTCAACATTCAAATGCAAACTTCCGACTTTGACTATCATCTTCCTGAAACCTCCATCGCGCAGACGCCCGTCGAGCCGCGCGATTCGTCGCGCCTGCTGGTATTGCATCGTGATACGGGTGAGTTGGAGCATCGCATCTTTCGCGACGTTGGCGATTACCTGCGCCCGGGTGATTTGCTTGTGCTCAACCAGACCCGCGTCATCCCGGCCCGGATCTATGCCCGTAAAGAGACCGGCGGACGGGTCGAGTTGCTGCTCCTGCGCCGCCGTGATGAGCTGACCTGGGAAGCTTTGGTTGGGGGAAAGGGTCTGCGTGTAGGCAAACAGCTGTTTTTGGAGTCCGACGACTTACACCTGCACTGGCGTGCGGTGCCAGTGTCATCCCCGCAGGGGACCAGTCGTCAAGATAAAAGGGAGATCCCAACGTCTGGAGACGTTGGAGTCCGTGCTGAGATCGTCGAAATATTGAACGGATCAGAGCGCCTCATCAGGTTCTCTGAGCCGATCGAGCCATACTTTTCGAAAGTGGGGAATGTGCCCTTGCCGCCCTATATTCATGAGAAGCTGGAGGACCCTGAACGTTATCAAACCGTCTACGCGCGTGAACCCGGCTCGGCCGCCGCGCCGACGGCCGGTCTGCACTTCACGCCGCGCCTGCTGGAGGAGCTGCAGGTCAAAGGTGTGAAGATCGCCTACGTCACGCTGCATGTGGGACTGGATACGTTCGCGCCGGTGACGGAAGAGAATCCCGAAGAGCACGCCATCCACACCGAGTGGTGCGAGCTGCCGCAGGAGACCGCGGACTTGATCGATCAAACAAAACGTGCAGGTGGGAGAGTCATTGCGGTCGGGACAACATCGGTGAGGACGCTTGAGACAGTAGGACTTGGGAGCTGGGACTTGGGAGCCGGAAGAATCAATCCCCAATCCCCAACTCCCAACTCCCGAATCTCACCTTTCGTCGGACCCACTTCTTTGTTTATCCTGCCTGGTTATCAATTCCAGGTCGTCGATGCCATGATCACGAACTTCCATCTGCCAAAGTCAACCCTGCTGATGCTGGTCAGTGCCTTTGCCGGGCGGGAAAAGATTCTGGAAACATACGAAACCGCCATTCACGAAGGTTATCGTTTCTATTCATTTGGGGATGCGATGCTGATTCTTTAGGTGTCAGGTATCAGGTGCGAGGTGTCAAGCGCGAGGTGTCAGGTACAATTACAACTGAAAACCTGACACCTGATACTGAAACACCTGACACCTATACATATGACACGCAAATCTCAACTCGATAAACTTAATCAGCAGATTATCTCTTGTTACAAATGTCCTCGCCTCGTGGCCTGGCGCGAGGAAGTGGCCCGCCTCAAGCGCAGGGCCTACCAGGATCAGGAATACTGGGGCAGGCCGGTCCCGGGCTTTGGTGACCCGAACGCCCGCGTGCTGGTCGTGGGACTGGCGCCCGGCGCGCACGGGTCCAACCGGACGGGGCGCAACTTCACGGGTGACGCCTCGGGCCGGTTTTTGTATCCGGCGTTGTACCGCGCCGGGTTCGCGAACCAGCCGACAGCGGTATCACGCGACGATGGTCTCGCTCTAAAAGACCTGTATCTTGCCGCCGCGGCCCGCTGTGTTCCTCCCGCCAACAAGCCGACGCCCGAAGAGCTGAACAATTGCCAGCCCTATCTCGAGCGTGACCTGGCGATCCTGAAGCCGAAGGTCATCGTATGCCTGGGACGCCTCGCGTTCGACAGAATTCTAAAGATGTATGCCATTCGCAATCCGGCCTGGAAATTCGGGCACGGCGCACTCTACAAACTGAACACTGACTCACTGAATACTGACCCACTGAACACTGATTCACTGAACACTGGCCCCTGGTTACTTTGCTCCTATCATCCCAGCCAGCAAAATACGCTGACCGGGAAACTGACTGTAAAAATGTTCGATGAAATTTGGAAGAAGGCGAAAGAGTTGGTTCAAGATGAGTAAACTTGTTGCGCCGGGGGAACTGGCTCTTGATTTCGAATTGAAGGATGTGAAAGGCAGCCTGATTCGTTTATCCAGCCTGCGCGGCCGGCCGGTGGTACTGGCCTTTCTGCGCGGCTTTATGTGACCGTACTGCCGCGCGCAGTTGGCGCGCCTGCGGGATGGCTACGAAGACTTCAAGCGCCGCGGCGCCGAGATCCTGGCCGTTGGTCCCGATCCGCTGGAGGTCTTTCAGCAATATTGGACTGATCAACGGATCCCGTTTACTGGCCTGCCCGACCCGGGGCACTCGGTAGCCAGAATGTACCGCCAGCAGGTGAAACTCTTCAAGCTGGGACGAATGCCTCTCAACTGTGTCGTCGATGCCCGGGGCTACATCCGTTTTGCGCACTATGGCAAATCCATGTCCGATATCCCTTCGAATGAGGAACTCCTCCAGGTAATAGATGAACTCAACGCCGCGTCCTACTGATTACTGATTACTGATTACTGATTACTGATTACTGATTACTGATCACTGGACATCCTCATGGCACTCGGACAAATTGCTTTTCTCGGTTCTGGTGAGACCTCTCTCGCGGGAGGTCGTATTTTTGAAACACTTGCCCGCCACATTGATGAACCTCTCCGCATTGCGCTCATGGAAACCCCGGCCGGCTTCGAGCTGAATTCCGCGCAGGTTGTGGGACGTGTAGGCGATTTCATGCAGACGCGCCTGCAAAACTACAAACCCCTTGTGGAAGTCATCCCCGCCCGCAAAAAAGGTTCCGCTTTCAGTCCGGACGACCCGCAGATTGTCGAACCACTGCTTTATGCCAATCTGATCTTCCTGGGCCCCGGCAGTCCCACCTATGCCATCCGAAATTTAAAGGACACCCTGACCTGGGACGTCATCCGCGCCCGCCATCGTCTCGGCGCGACCCTGGTCTTTGCTTCAGCCGCGACGATCTCCGTCGGCGCGCATGCCCTGCCCGTGTACGAGATCTACAAGGTGGGGGAGGATGTCCATGCCGTGGATGGACTGAATTTCTTCTCCGATTTTGGATTGCATGTCTCGTTCATCCCGCACTGGAATAACGCGGATGGCGGTGCGGACCTGGATACCAGCCGCTGTTTCATCGGCATGGAGCGCTTTGCCGAGTGGTGCGACCTGCTCCCATCTAAAAACCAGACCGTCGGTCTCGACGAACACACGGGCATCATCATCGACTTTGAATCCGGCCAGTGTGAGGTCAGCGGAGTCAGCTCCGTGTCTCTGGTGCGCGAATGCAACCCGGAGATGTACGCCTCCGGCTCGAAGTTTCCGCTCGGTGAGCTGGGGGATTTCCGCATCCCTGACCCCCTCGAAAAAGATATTCCCGAATCGGTGTGGGAAATGTGTCTGAACGCTCCTCCACTCGAGAATGATCGCCCCTCCGACGAGGTCGTCGCCCTGGTCGAGCAGCGTGTGGCTGCCCGTGCAAACAAGAATTGGGCGGAATCCGATAAGCTGCGGGCTGAGATCGCAGCCCTGGGCTGGATCGTGCAGGATTCGAAAGACGGATATAAGCTCGTGAAAGTTGAGTAGGCCACCTGCAAGCTCTGCATCTAAAGTGGGATAAAATAACCGCGCAGATTCTCACAAGGAGATTTTCATGCGCGCTGTCGATATTATTATCAGGAAACGCGATAAACAGGAACTGTCTCTGGCCGAGATCGAGTTCTTTATCAAGAGTTTCATTTCGGGGGAAGTCATGGATTATCAAGCCTCCGCATTTCTCATGGCAGTCTTCCTGAATGGAATGACGCCGCGCGAGACCACCGACCTGACGCTGTCCATGGCAAACTCGGGCCACATGCTCGACCTCAGCGACGTGGTCGACCTGGCCGTCGATAAACATTCCTCGGGCGGAGTGGGCGACAAGACCAGCCTGGCTGTCCTCCCCATCGTCGCAGCCTGCGGACTGCCGGTCGGCAAGATGTCCGGGCGGGGACTGGGCTTTAGCGGCGGCACGCTCGACAAGCTGGAATCCATTCCGGGTTATCGTGTCGATCTCACCACGGAGGAATTCAAGCACCAGCTCAGGGAGAAAGGCATCGTGCTGACGGGCCAATCCCTCGACCTGGCCCCCGCCGACGGGAAGCTCTATGCCCTGCGCGATGTGACCGGGACGGTCCAGTCCATCCCGTTGATCGCCTCCTCGATCATGTGCAAGAAGCTGGCTGCGGGTGCACAGGCCATCGTGCTCGACGTCAAGACCGGACTCGGTGCGTTCATGGAAACCCTCGACGAGGCGCGCCGGCTGGCGAAGCTGATGGTGGATATCGGTCAGCTGGCCGGGCGGGAGGTGGTGGCCTTGCTCTCGGATATGAATCAGCCGCTTGGAAACGCGGTAGGCAATTCCCTCGAAGTCGTCGAAGCCGTTGAAACCTTGCAGGGTCACGGTCCCGAAGATTTTCTCGAACATTGTCTTTATGTTAGCGCTAACATGCTGGTGTTGGGCAAGCTTGCCGGGGACCTGGCCGAAGGACGCGCCATGGCACAAAAGTCCATGGCGGACGGCTCAGCCTTCGAGAAATTCCGGGTGCTGGTCGAGGCCCAGGGCGGAGACGTTTCCTACGTGGATGACCCCTCCAAATTCCCGCGCGCCGAATACGTCGAGGTGGTGAAGTCGCCGAAGAGCGGGTACCTGGCCCAGATCGAGGCCAGAACCGTCGGGGAGGCGTCCGTGACCCTGGGAGCCGGCCGGGCCCGCAAGGGTGATCCGGTGGATCACGCGGTCGGCTTCGTCATCCATCACAAGGTGGGTGACCGGATTGAAAAGGATGAACCGCTGTTCACCGTCCACGCCAGCGACCAGGCGAAACTGGCGGAGGCGCGGACCGCGGTGCTGTCGGCGCATGCTTTTAGTGATCAGCCGGTGGAGCGCCTGCCCCTGTTTTATGACTGATACTTTCATGTCATGCGGTAGGCTTGCATTAATATTAAGAATGGGGCATACTTAATACAGGAGCAGACAACTTCATGGCGAAAGTATCTTTGCGGGCTTACAACCACGAAATCGAAACGCTGATCGACCGCGGCCAGCTGGATGAAGCGGTTGCTCACTGCAAGCACATCCTGAAAACCTTCCCCAAACATCTCGAAACATATCGTTTGCTCGGTAAGGC
>JBAVVF010000206.1:0-4426 GCA_049697155.1 Anaerolineales bacterium | reverse complement strand
GGATTGAGGCAGCCTCTTCAAACATAGTATGATCTTCTTATGATCCAGGGCATCGCTTTCCTCATCGCGGGACTTTTCCCCCTCGGCTTCCTGCTGGCAGTGAAGTCTTTTGACTTTTACCAGACCGGCAGCTCGAAATTCATTATTTATAGCGGTGTCTGGGGTATCATCGCCTACCTTCTGGCGGCCCGGATCAACCCGGCGCTGGTCGATCACGATATTGTCAGCCTGGACACCGTGCTAAGGTATGTGGCGCCGCTGCTCGAAGAGATCCTCAAAGGACTTATCCTCATTTATTTGATCCGGCACCCCGATTTCAAATATTTCCTCGACGGAGCCATCTATGGTTTTGCCGCCGGCATCGGGTTTGCTATTTTCGAGAACTTCGAATACATCCTCGGACACCCATCGACCGCCCTTGTCCTGGCGATCTCGCGCGTGCTTTCGACGAATTTGATCCATGCCACGGGAAGCGCCTTGATCGGGATCGCGCTTGGCCTGGCGCGCTTCAATCGCTCCGCTCTCCTCCGGGCGCTGTACCTGCTCGGCGGCCTGACACTTGCCATCGCCATCCACAGCGGATTCAACAACATGGTCAACGATCGGGTCGCGCTGGGATTTGCCTTCCTGGCCGGGCTGGGTGGAGCGGGCGTCATCGCCGCCGCGGCCAGACGAGGTTTCAAGGATGAAAAGAGCTGGGTCGATACGAACATCCGCTCGACACAGGGCGTGACGTCTGGCGAAGCCTCGGTCGTCCAGCGGCTGAACGAGGTCGATATTCTCCTCGCTCCGCTGGCAAAACGCTTCGGAGAGCAGAAGGCTGCCCAAAGCAGGGAGTTCCTTTTCATGCAGGCCCGGCTCGCCATCCAGGGCAAAATGCTCAAGAAGATGCAGGATGAAAAGATGCGCGCCGCAATCCGGGTCCAGATCCTGGAGTTGGACCAGAAGATGAACGAACTACGCAAGGCAGTGGGAGCCTATTGCATGTTGTATGTGCGCAGTATTTACCCGGCCAGCGATACCCAGCTCTGGAGCCTGCTTCAACAACGCTCCGTCGCGAACAAAAGCGAAGCCGGGACCGGCGTATGGATGAAGCTGGACAAGCGCCTGAAACCCAAACCCGCTGTAGGAGAGCAGGACTGATATGGCAGAAGACATTACCACCCAGCTAAAGAATTCCTTTCTCTTCAAAGGCCTGTCTGATGAAGCATTGGCAGCCGTGGCCCAGAAGGCCAGCCTGCGCGATCTGGCCGAGGGCGACGTCCTGATGCGGCGCGGCGAGAGGGGCGATTCACTGTTCCTGATCAACGCGGGCTGGTTCAAAATCGTGACGGAAGATGCCAAAGGCGATGAATTGATCATCAACAAGACCGCACCCGGCGAGACTCTTGGTGAGATGGCCCTGCTGGATGAAGCGCCGCGTTCCGCTACCGCCATTGCGCTGACCCCGGCCAGGGTTTTGGAACTGAAGAAGGATGCCTTCTATGAGATCCTAGACCAGCGCCCCGACGTAGCCCTGACGGTCATCCGCGGGCTTTCGTCGCGTCTGCGCTTCTCTACCACCTATATCGAGAAGGCCATCGACTGGAGCCAGAAGCTTGCGGCCGGTGATTATGAATTCATGGAGAGCACCCAGCAGGCTCTCAAGGCCACAGACAACGACGACGACAAGGCCGCCCAGCTGCTTTCCGCGTTCTTCCAGATGGTGAGGAGCGTGAAAGCGCGTGAAGATGGCTTGAAACAACAACTCGAACGACTGACCCTGGAGATCGACGAGGCACGCCGCAAGCAGGAATTCGAAGAAATGGTCAGTACTGATTTCTATGCCAATCTGAAGGAACAGGCGAAAAGGCTGCGCGCTCAAAGGGCAGCATCCCAGGACGAAGAATAATCGGAGGTACCATGGCAAGAGGCAAGATCGTATCCATTCATTCATTCCGCGGCGGGACGGGAAAATCGAACACGACCGCCAACCTCGCCTCGCAGATTGCGCTGGCGGGTAAACGTGTGGGCATCGTGGATACCGACATCCAGTCTCCGGGCATCCACGTGCTGTTCGGCCTCGACGAGAACAAAATGGGAAAAACCATCAACGACTTCCTGCACGGCAAGTGCACGGTCGGTGAAGTGGCCTTTCCCGTCGGTGAGAAGGCTGCCGATTCAGAGGGACGCGCCAGACTGGCCGGCACCAATTTATGGCTCCTCCCTTCATCCATCCGCGGGCGCGAGATCAGCCAGATCCTGCACGACGGCTATGATGTCAACCTTTTGAACGAGGGCTTTCAGACCATCCTCAAGGAACTAAAGCTCGATTATCTTTTCATCGATACGCATCCCGGCCTGAACGAAGAAACGCTGCTCTCCATTGCCATCTCGGATATCCTGATCATCATCCTGCGCCCCGATAACCAGGACTTCCAGGGCACGGCCGTCACAGTGGACATTGCCCGCAGCCTGGACGTTCCCAATCTGATGCTGATGGTGAATAAGGGCCTGCCGAAATATGATTTTGCCGATCTCAGGCAGCAGATCGAAGATCGATTTCATGCGCCCGTCGCGGGCGTCCTGCCCCTCTCCTTCGACCTGGCGGACAACGCCAGCCGGGATATATTCTCGCTTCGGTACCCGGACCATGAGTGGTCGAAAGCCTTACGGGGTGTCGCCGAGACGGTACTGGCCATCAAATAGGATATCGCTATGAAATGCTGGCACTGTGAAGAACCCGCCCGGGCGGCTTGCTCCTTCTGCGGACGCTTCGTCTGCAAGGACCATGCCAATACTATGTCCACCTTCCTGACGATGTTCGTCGGCGCGAACAACACGCCCAAAGGGCTGGCTGTGGCCAACGTCATCTGGTGCGGTGAATGTGAGCCGCAGCCGGAACCGATCTCCATGCCCGAGTTGTATTGAGGGAGACGCTCATGCCCGGTGTATTCGATCGCTTACAAAAAGAACTCGAAGACAAAGGCGGCGGGGGCGGCATTACCGCTCTCGACCTGGCCAGCCTGCCTCCCACGCTGCGGAAGATCATGCGGCTGATGCTGCGGGAACTGCAGTTAAGCCATCCTCAATTACTGGAGGCAATCGCGGACCTTCCGGAAAACGAACGGCTCGCGCCCAAAGACCTGGATGAAGCGCTCGACACGCTGAGCAGCCAGGGCTGGCTGACCCGCATCGGCCAGGGCGAGAAGGCCATCTACAAGGTCAACCTGCGCCGAAAGGCCGGCAGCAAGCTTGCCAGCGGCGTCTGGAACACACTGGATGAAAAATTGAAAGGTAAAGAATAGGGACGGATTTCTCCGTCCCTGCAGAACTCTTCCGCACCTTTACAACCTACTCTTTTTTACCGACCAGTTCGAAAATCGGCATCTCTGCACTCTTGCCCTTGAGAGCCACCATCCCCAGGGAATTCGTCTCGAATGCCGGGGGCAGCGCAGCCTGGACTTTTCCGCTGAGGATGATCTGGTCCCGGCAGGCCTTGTTCATCAGGCGGGCAGCAGTGTTGACAGTATCGCTCAGCACGTTGAACTCGCGGCGGCCGCGCGGTTCGCCGATCTCGCCGACGAACACAGCCCCCTGGTTGATGCCGATCTGGCAGGCGATCTCCGGCTGAAGCCCACCGACAGTCGGCGGCTTGATATGGCGGACGACTTCCCGGATGGCAAGCGCGGCCTCGACGGCCCGCACAGGATCGTTGGTGTGCGCCGTCGGCACACCGAAGTAGATCAGGATGTCCGAGCCGGACAGATGATAGGTGACCTTCTTCAGGACACCGCCGCGCGCTTCGACCGCCGCATTGATCATCGCAAAGGCCCGGGAAAAGCTGTTGACCACCTTCTCTTCTTCAGTGGGCAGGGCCCGATCGACCGTCTCGGGCAGTCCGAGAAAATTGACGAACATGATCGTCGGCTCGGGAAAGTCCGGGGGGATGTGCCGGTCGGCGGCGCTCTCCACCAGTAGATTCAAGACCGGCGCAGGGATGAAGCTGGCCAGCGGCTCGATCGACTTGAGGATCTCCTCGATTTCACGGAGCAGGCCCGCGACGCCGCGTTCGAACAAAACGCTGCTCGTGGGACGGCGGCGCACTGTGATCTCGTATTCACCGAGCTGCTCATCGGTCAGGTCATCCACGACCAGCATGTAACCCGGCTTGCCCTCTTCGAAATGGAAAAGCTCCCGGACGCGTTCGAACGCCTTCAGCGTAAGATTGACCCGCCCGTTCATGCCATTCGACTCGGTCAGCTTGGCCTGCTGGACGGCCGTGCCGAGCATGACATGCTCCATGCGGCGGGGCGTTCCGATGTCGGCAGTCAGAAACCTCCCTGAGTGGATCCCGATGCGCATCTGGAGCTGCTGGGTGCCGGTCGGCGTTTCGATCTCGGCAAATTCCTTCATGGCACGCTGCATACGCAGCCCGGCCCGGACC
>JBAVVF010000205.1:0-17765 GCA_049697155.1 Anaerolineales bacterium | reverse complement strand
GCCCCATGAAGAACACGTAGAGGAATTCCTTTCACCCCGAAATAGCTTCGGGGTGAGTTTCTTTTGATAACGAGAAGCCGCGCCAAGCCGTGGCAGATCGCGAAATTCGTGGCTAAGGTTTCAAACTTTCCCGCCCTCCTCAGCGAATCGATCCATGATTATATTTCTCGCGCATGAAGGCTTCGACTTCACTGACGGAACGGTTAAAGGGTCCGAGGTTTTCCATCTTCAGGCTGGTGACCGCCGCAGCCCAGATGCCTGCTTCGCGCGGAGCCAGGGATAGTCTCTTCGCAACGTACGTGCCGACGCAGGTATCCCCGCGCCCGCTGCGTCCATCCAGACGGGCCGGGTAAAAATTCATCTCATGGAATTCGCGATCGGCGTAAATGAGCAGCCCATCCTTGTGAGTCAGGACGATTTCACGCGGACCGAGATCGGCATAATATTGGGCAGCTTTGTAGATGTCAGTTTCCCCTGTCAGAAAGGCCGCCTCAACGGCATCACTCTTCACCACATCAACGTGTGCCAGCGTGGATCGCATTTCGTCCCAGGGCTCATATTTCAGCTCCACGCCGCGCAGGACGCGCACAAAGCCCTGCATGTCGGCCGCGACCCGCACGTTCCTTTCCTTGAGCGAACGAATGACATCCAGTCCCACTTCACCGCGCAGGCTGGGACCGATCACTGCCGCTTTCGCGTGCAGGTTTTCTACATCCTTGGCAGTGATCGAGCCGGCCACACCCGCTACAGAAAGGTTGCGGATATCCGGGTTTGTGGTCGGGTATTCGAGCTTCATCAGCGTGGACTGCGGAGTGTAGGTGACATAACAATCTATGCCTGCCTGATGGAACTTCTCCACCACGTGCTTATCCTCCTCGGCCAGGCGGGTGACGACGGCAACGTTCATGCCCAATTGAGCCGCGGCATGGGCCGCGTAGTTGACCGCGCCGCCATCCACATACTTTGTGCCGGCGGGAGAGATGATCGTATCCTTGGTGTAATTGCCAATGTAAATAACGTCGTAGTTTTTCATAGAACCTTGTCAAATTATGGAATGAATTTCATGATGATCCAGTATATCCCGGCGGCCGCCAGCGCGGTGGCAGGGATGGTCAGCAGCCAGGCCGTGGCGATCTCCCGGGCGACCCCCCAGCGGACTTTGTTCACTCGATCCGCGGCGCCCACGCCCATGATGGCTGAACTGACAACCTGTGTGGTGCTGACGGGACCTCCGGCGATGGATGCTCCCAATATGACCACAGCAGAGGCAAGCTGTGAGGCAAAGCCATCCACGGGGCGGATCTTGTAGAACTTGCCGCCCAGCGTGCGGATCAACTTCCAGCCGCCGACCGCCGTACCCAGGGCAATCATTCCGGCACAAATCACGATCACCCAGACCGGAACTACAAACACTTCGAGATAGCCCCCCGTCACCAGTGCCAGGGTAATGATCCCCATCGTTTTCTGGGCATCGTTGGTTCCGTGGCTAAGTGCCAGAGCCAGCGCCGTAACGATCTGACTGCGTTTGAAGAGGCTGTTGATACGCGGGGTGACGTTCCAGCTCACGATCAGGATCAAACGTAATACAAGAAAGCCGAAAAGATACCCTATGAGGGGAGATGCGAACAGCGCCACCAGGATTTTCCACAGACCATTCATTTGGATGGCCTGCCAGCCCGCCCCGATGATGACTGCCCCGATGAATCCGCCGATCAATGCGTGGGATGAACTGCTGGGAAAACCCAGGTACCAGGTCAACAGATTCCAGAGAATGGCGCTGACCAGCGCGGCGATTAATACCTGGATACTGATCGTATCGGCAGCCACAATTTCATGTCCGATGGTGTTTGCCACGGCAACACCGAAAATGAACGGACCAAAAAAATTCGCCACAGCCGTCATCGCCAGGGCAAAGCGAGGCGAAATCGCGCGCGAGGAAATCATGGTTGCAACCACATTACTGGAATCATGGATGCCGTTCAGGAAATCAAACACCAGCGCCAAAACGATCACGATCACAATGAGCAATGTCATAGCACAGGATCCCTCTTCAGGCGGTCTTGACCACAATATCCGCGATCACGTTGGCAGCCTCATCGCCCCGGTCGGCCGCGTTGCTCAGATGGCGGTAGACCTCGCGCAGCTTGAGGGTCAGGACCACGTGCTCGATGTCGGTCGCGCCCTTGAACAGCTCGGCCAGCGCCTCGCGGTACACATCCTCCACGCGGTTTTCAAGTGCTTTGGCGCGCTGGGCATGGTCGCTGGCTACATTGGGATGGGACTCGAGCCGGTCAACCGCCATCAGAAGCTCGTAGGCAGCATCCCGCAACAGGGATGCAATCCGCAGCATATACGAGGTCGCTTTGACGTCGAAGATCTCCATCTCGTTGACCGTGCTGTAGGCATAGTCGATCACATCGTCGATGGCCCGCGAGAGGGCGAAGATATCCTCGCGGTCAAAAGGAGTTACAAAGGTGCGATTCAATTCGTCGATCAGAATGCGGCGGGCCTCGTCGGCTTCTTTTTCCTTGGCGACCAGCAGTTTTGCCATGGCAGGATCATGGCTGTCGAAATACAGTTTCAACGCCTCCAGACCCTCCAGCGTGAGCGCGGCCTGGTCGTGGATCAGTCCGATGAATATATTTTGCCGCTTCTTGAATAGTGCGCGCATACAACTTTCCTTTCCTATGTTTGAGTCTTGATACAGCTATGTTCAGCCAGAACGTTCAAGCCGGTTTTCACCTGTTCTGGTGTGTTGAACGTCTGAAATTCGCAGGTGCGAAAGGCGCTCGCGGGCAGGTATTTGGCCACCATCGAAAAATCCACTTCACCCAGGCCGGGAGCAAAGTGATCGGTCGTACCGATGACATCGTGCAGATGCGTTCCAATGATTCGCTGGGCGAAGCGCTTCAACCAGTCTTCGTGTGGATAAAACCCAAGGCGGTCCAGCGTCTGGGCATGCCCAACATCGTAGATAAAGCCAATCCGGTCGGGGCCGGCCAGACCCAGCAGGATTTCCAATTCATCAGGGCTCGGGAATTCCAGATAGTGATATCGATTCTCGATCCCGAGCCGGACGCGGGACTTCTCGGCGTAGGCCAGCAATTCGACGATGCTTCTCGTGACCGATTCAAATCCCGCCGGGGCCGTCTCCGCCCGGACCTGGATCATCTGCCGTTGAATGTCGCGATATTCGTCGGACGCGCGCCGCCCGGAGGCGATCAGCGCCTTGAGCTTTTTCTCCAGCCCGGTCTCGGGACGCGCCTGACCGGCATGGATGACGACCGTCGAGGCGCCCAGTTGAGCGGCCAGGTCGATGCTGCGCCGGATCGCCTGCACACCTTCGCGGCGATTCTGCTCGTTCGTCGAAGACACCAGCCAGTCGCGTTTTTTCAGTTCGTCGGCGGAAATATCGGCCGGGCAGGGTTCATGGACGCTGCTGAACTTGAACTGGCCCAGGCCGATCCCGGCCAGCATGTCCGAAGTAACCTTGTGATTCAGCTCGATGCGCGCGAAGCCCATCCGCCGCGCGCATTCGAAGAAATCGGCCAGGCTGGGCAGGGTCTTGATGGCCCACATTGTGGAGAGGGAGGCCTCGTAAACAGCGGCCGGCTCCGGCCTGGGGCGAGGCGGGAAGATATCCAGGAGCTCGCGCAAATTCGTCAGCATGTGATCCGGCACCAGATCCGATTCGTCCGGTGTGTTCGGTTTTGGCTGGCGCGGATCGCGCAGGATGATCCCTTTGGAAAACCCGGCTGCGCGCGCGGCCGCCACATCGCAGTCGACGCGGTTGCCGATATAAGCGCAGTCTTCAGGCGCAACTCCCATGCGTGCAACTGCCTCCAGCAGAATGGCAGGATCCGGTTTTCGTTTCCCGACAACAGTCGAGAGCACGACAGTTTCAAAGCAGCCAACGATCTCGAGCTCACTGAGCAGGGTGGGCACTTCGAGGCTGCTCGTCGTGTTGCTGACTATGCCCAGCCGGTAGCCGCGCCGGAACAGCTCCAAAATCACGTCGCGGGCTTCAGGGAAGACGACTCTCAGCCCGGTCGCAGCGCGGTAAAGCTGGTTGAGTTCGATTCCCATACCACGGATCTGGTCCGCAGGAAAATCGGGGAGCATCCACTTCGCCCACAGCTCACTTTCGTTGAGCTCGATGTGGGCCTGCTCCGCCCAGTGTTTGTAGGCTTTTGCCCTTGTGGAAAGTAGCTCGCTGAACTCCTGCGCCGATCCGCGCGTGCCGATCAGATCCATAATGCGCTGAACGCCCGGCTGTCTCTCCTGAGGGGTTCGTCCGGCGGTCGTCCGTAACGTGCCGCCCATATCAAAGAAAATCGCCGCGATCTGGTCCGTCATATCAGCTTAGCACCGGCAGTCTCAGCAGACTGGAGAATTTTTCGATGAAATAATCTGCACTCGCATCTTTGTCGTAGTTGAAAGCAATGGTCTGCATGCCGACTGCCCGCGCGCCGGCCAGTTCGGAAGTCCTGTGCCCGACGAAGACGGCCTGGTTCGGGGTCAAGCCAAGCTGGTACAGCGCGGCCTGGTAGTTTCGATGGTCGGGTTTGCGCGCGCCCACGTCGATGGATGAGGTGATCGCGTCCCAGACGTGACCGAACCCGCCGCGCTCGAACCAGCGCAGCTTGGTGGAAATCGAATTGGCCGTATCGGTCACGATCCCCAGCAGGAAGCCCTGTTCCTTCAGCGCGCACAAAGTTTCGGCCACGCCTTCGAAGAATGCAATGTTGTCATCGTCCTCGATCAGGGCCTGTTTGCCGCGCTCCACCTGCTCCGGGCGCGTGATCCCGTAGAGATCCACGACCGCTTGGCGATATTCATCAGATGTGATCTCGCCGCGGTAGGCCTGATTTTTGAGATCCTGTTTCCGTCCGGCATGATTTGGATTGATCTCGGCCCCCAGCTCTTCGATGAAAGCTGTAAACTTGCTGCCGCGCTGCGGGCGGAAGTAAAGGATATCTCCGGCGTCAAAGATCAGGGCCCGGATCTTCCCGGGTGGCGTAGGCCCGTCATTGCGTTTTGCCTGCAGGAGATTCACCAGCTCGGTCATGTTCTCGATGATGGCATCGGGCGTGGAACCCGTATCGTTTTCGCCATGCTCAAAATCATGCCGGATCTGAACGGCCAGGCCGAAGCCTGCCCGCTGGGCCCCTTCGATATCTCGCACAATCCGGTCCCCGACATAAGCACAGGCGCTGGCTGGGACACCGGCCAGAGTGGCTGCCCGGTGAAAGATTGCCGGATCGGGCTTGCGGCAGCCGTATTCACTCGATAGGACGATTGGATGAAAATAATCGATGATTCCATACTTTTTCAAATTGCCGGGAACCTGCCCGTGGCTGTTGACGTTGCTGATCAGTCCAATTTTCAGACCCATTTGTTTGATGGCCTGCAGAGCTTCAGGCATCTCCGGCCGCATGGCCCGTTCGTAAAAACGGGTCTCGATCAGGAACGTCAAATCCTCCGCGATTTCGGAGAGTTTTTCATGATCCACGCTGCGGCCCGCGAGAATGTACTCCGACCAGACGCGGCAGGGATGCAGTTCTTCCATGGACTGAATGCTCCAGCGCTTGTAACCATCCAGACCGCGGGAAATGATTTCATAAAGCTGCTCATCGCTGAACTGCAGATCGATCCCGGCTGAGCGCAGCCGTTGTTGGATCAGCGCGGTCGCCTCCAGACGCAGTTCGCGCGTATAACTGAAGGTCTCGATCGTGCCGCCCATATCGAAGAATACTGCCTGAATTTGCCTGCCCATAGATTGCCTTTCGAGAGTATTTTAGACTGCATCCTGGTAATTCGGACCCGGATGCCTGTTTTCCTTATAAAACTGTAATTAATCGCCTGGTAATGCTAAATTAACTTAGGTTCTTTGGGCACGGAGGCAATCCGTGCCCAAAGGTCGCGGCTTGCTTTCAGCAAATATTATTCAGCAAGCAGGTGGATGGCCCAGAAATCACGTACAGGGCTCATGTATTGATAGGCGAACAGATCATCGCTCGGCCAGAGTTTGATTTCGTTACGATCCGGCATGCCTTCTGCAACCGGGAGACCGACTGCGGCCGGGTAGGCTCCGAACTGGTTCCAGGGATCGAATCCCGCCTCTGACAGGGCAAACTTGATGAACAGTTTGGCGGCATTCGGGTGCGGAGCGTTATTGGCAATGCCCAAATAGGAGGATTTCAGGATGCCCGCCACAGGTTCGAGACCATAGCAGGGACCCATTGCCAATTCTCCTTCCTGGGTAGCTTCGTAGCTTGACAGGCCCGTCCAGCCATAGCCAGGCTCAGAGGCAGGATCCATGCCCAGTGTTCCATAGGCCGCATCGACCTCATCGCCACCAGGCTGAATGCCGGGTTCATTTTGAGCCAGCTTCTTGAGGAACAGGTAGCCTGCATTCTCGATGTCAGCGCTGTAGGCCTCGTCAGCCGTCCATTCCTTTCCGTAAAGACTCTTGTAGGCTGCAGCCATTTCATCTGCATTTTTCACGAACAGGGTGAGTTTGGCGGTGGTGCTGGAATCGGACAGGGGATCTTCCATGTAGAATTTGCCCTTAAGCTCCGGTTCGGTAAACTGCCACCAGTTGGTAGCCGGGCAGCCATCCGGGAAAATCTCGGAGTTATAGCCAACCACATCCACTGCGCGACGCGCCAGGGCAAAGGGCTGTTCCGGAGTTACGCCTTCGATGGTTACCTCGGGCGGAACGTACCACCACATCCACTGATTGGGAACGAATTCTCCGAAAAGCAGGTGTCCGTCGCTGTTGAACCAGACGTCCCCAACGACATTCCCGGCCTGCTGCTCGGCGCCCATTTTCACGGCGATATCATCCGTGTCTCCGCCTTCCAGGGCAATCTCCGGATACAACTCACTCCACGGCTCAAGCAATTTTTCGATCTTGGAAGAGTTCGAATACACGACGACCGACCCTTCCTTGATGGCTGCCGCTTCGATGGCCGCCCAGTCTTCGGTCTCCGGGGTATAGGGCCCTACTCCATTTGCCATTGCCCATTGTTCGGCTGCGGTGAGTTCGGCCCCGGGTGCTGTCTCAGTCGCCGGCTTGGCCGGTGAACCACAGGCAGCCAGGAAGCTGATCAGCAACACGATGATGAGAAGCTTTCCGAATACTTTCATTTCTATTCTCCTTTCGATGATTGAAACGACGAAATATCACACGGCCCAATCTTTGCAGATATTATTCTTTGCTGACTCCTTTCGCGGCTGTGGAAAAATGATCAAATACCTTTCGTTATGCAGCCACCAGGTTTCCGCTTGCCTTGTCGTACAAATTCAGGGTGTCCGAATCCGTTTTCAGCCAGATCTTTTGATCCATCCTGATCTTGCTGATGCCCATGACTTTGACGATAATCTCGGTTTCGCCGCGCCGCGCCACAATGGTCGAATCGGCGCCGGCCGGGAGGACGGAATAAGCCGTAAATTCGATCGCGCCCGGCTCGGGCTGGGTGCAGACGGTGATATCTTCCGGACGAACGGCCACCACGGCGTTTCCACTGGCAGAATGAGTATCCAAACAGATCTCAAAGTCTCCCACCTGAACGGTATTACCGTCCCTGATACGACCATCCAGCAGGTTGACCTTGGGATTGCCGATAAAATCCGCCACAAACAGGTTGGCGGGGAAGTGGTAGACGCGATCGGGAGAATCCATCTGCTGAATCACGCCCAGTTTCATCACAGCGATATTGGTGGACATTGTCAGGGCCTCCACCTGGTCGTGCGTGACGTAGATGGTTGTAGCGCCTGAAATGTGATGGAGGCGCTTGAGTTCGGTGCGCATGTCCATGCGCAGGCGGGCATCCAGGTTGGAGAGTGGTTCATCCATCAGGAACACTTTGGGCCGATAGGCCAGCATGCGCGCCAGGGCAATGCGCTGCTGCTGTCCGCCGCTCATTTCGCGCGGATAGCGGTCTTCATAGCCTTCCATCTGGACTTCGGCCAGGGCCTCCTTGACCCGTTCTCGCATCTGTTCCTTCGGCATTTTCTGAATCTCGAGCGCGAACGTAATGTTCTTGTCCACTTTCATGTGCGGCCATAAGGCGTAATTCTGGAAGACCAGTCCCAGGTCACGCTGGCCCGGAGGCAGGGAAATGCCCGTGGTGCTGGAGAAGACCAGCTTGTCGCCAATGTAGATTTCGCCTTCATTCGGATCTTCCAAACCGGCAATACAGCGCAGCAGGGTGGTCTTGCCGCAGCCGGAGGGGCCTAAAAGGGTGAGGAACGATCCTGGTTCAACGGTCAGGCTGACGTTGTTGACGGCGGCGACATCCCCGAAGCGTTTGGTAAGGTTCTTGATGGTGATCGTAGTTGACATGGTTTCCTCTTGTTACATTCCTAGACCTTTTTTGAGGCTGCCGCCACGGAAGCGGCCAATGACGAAGTTGCCGACCAGGGTGATCGAGATCAGGATCAGAATGACGACGTTGGCCATCTGACCGTCTCCATTTTCGATATAGAACATCGTCTGGCTGGCAAGCACCTGGGTTTGCGGGGTCACCAGCAGGATGATCAGGGATAGTTCGCGCATGGTCGTGATGAAGGTCAGCAGGAAGCCGGCCACAAAGCCGGCACTGGTCAGCGGGAAGATGATGCGCCTGAAGCGCTGCCAGACATTGGCGCCGGAGACCGCCGCGGCTTCCTCCAGTTCCCGCCCGACCTGCATCATCGCTGAAACCCCCGAGCGGGACGAATAAGGAATATGTTTTGCCACTGAAACAATCACCAGCAGGGCAAATGTGCCGTACAAAGCCGGGAGCGGTCCCAGCGGCTTGATGAACATCGCAATATAAACGGCGCCGAAAGCGATGCCTGGGATGACATAGGGAATGTATGCCAGCTGTTCGACCAGCCTGGCGAGCCGGGTCCCGCGTCCCTTGACAATTGCATAACCGAGTAAAACACCCAGCAGGGCTGTGAAAAGGCCGGTCCAAAGTGAAAGCCGGATGGAGTTCCAGGCAGTTCGATAGATCTTGGGGTTGAGCAGGACTCCCGGCTCGCCATGGTTATAAATGGTGCCCCGTTCACCAATCCAGTGCTGGAAGGAAAGATTGCTCAGACTGTAATTCCCGTCCTGCAGCATCAATGAACTCCAGATAAGCAGACCCAGTGGCACGACGATGACCAGGATTTGAAAAACGATCGCACCTGAAAACATGACATTTTTCATTTTGCCCAGTTTACTCAACTGTGCCATGAAACCGCGTCCGCCGATCGTCTCGTAACTCTTTCGGGTTCCGATCAACTTCTGGTTGATCCAGATGGTGATCACCGAGAACAGGATCAACACGATTGCCAGGACAAAGCCATCCGCTTTATCGCCCACCCCCATGCTGCCGCGGATCATGGTGGCCACTACATAGTACCTGACCGGCGATCCCAGAATGTTGGGCCCGCCGAACGTCCCCAATACCTTGGAAAACGTCATGATAAAGCCCGAGAGGATGGCCGGCACGACCAGGGGCAGGGTGATCTTGCGCAGGATCCGCCAGCGACTGGCCCCCATCAGATCGCCCGCTTCCTCCAGGCTGGAATCGATCGACATCAGCGCTGCCGACACGAACAGGAAAAAGAAAGTGTAGTAATGGAGTGCGCTGCAGATGATGATCGGCACCGGCCCGTATGACAACCAGGCGGGAGGCGCCTGCCCGGCCAGGTACTCAAAAAGCCCGGGGGTTCCCCCGGAAAAGCTTGTGCTCTTGAAAAACACGAGCCAGGCCTGGGCCAGAGTCCAGGATGGCATGATGTAGGGGATCAACGCAAGCTGATTGACGATCTTCCTGCCCGGCATATCCGTGCGGATCACCAGCCAGGCCAACGATCCACCGATCAGGAGCGAAAGCAGGGTGGAGCCGATCGCCACGGTAAACGAGTGCCGGAGCGGGGTATACATATAGATTTGCCCCAGCGCACCGGTTAGCATTCGGACATAGTGATAGAGGGTGAATTCCCCAACCACCGCACCAGGAGAGCTGGTGACATCGCGCGGCTGCCAGGTCAGGGTTGTTTCCGCCATGCGATACAACGGGATGACAACCATGTAGTACAGGACCACCAGCATGATCAACGACAGAAGAACATGAGGTGTCGTCAACCAGCGGATCAGCCTCCTGGAATTGGCGAGCAGGCGCATAGCGGATGATTCCCCCACGGAGGTTTCAAGGCTTGCCATAGAGTTTTCTCCTGGTAGAGTATGCAAGAATGTAGTCAGAGATTACCAGTCAAGTCTCCTGATCAGGCACCACTAATGGGGAGGCTCACGATTTCATAATCTAAAAATTTTCAGGTTGAGGCACTGCTATATTTTTTGAGACGCTCGCGCAGCTGGTCGAGTTGATCGAGGTTTTCCATCACACCCGTCTCTTCGCCGCCCACCGCCAGCAGAAGGGAATTGATGATGGTCATGGGGACCACCAGCGAATGGAAACCGGAGACGGGTCCGCGCCGGGCCGAAAGGACCACCGTGGCCTTATCTCCGATGATGGAGCCCAGGGTATCGGTCAGCATGATGACCGGACACTTCTTCTCCTGCGCATAGTCAAGAAGAAGGCTGAGGGCAGGAGTGACGTCGAAAAAGCAGATGGCAAAGAGCAGATCATTCTCTGTCATCGACAAGAGCGGCTCGAGGAACTCGCGCCCGGCCGTCGTCAGTGGGATGACCTGGTGGCCGAACCGCTCCAGCCGGATCCGCATCAGCTCGACCAGGGAGATCGAGGGGCCGAGACCGAAGGTATAAATCCGCTTGCGCGTCTTCATCAGATCGATGGCCTGGTGCAGCGCGTCCCGGTTCACCGATTCGAGTGACTGGGTCATGTAATCCATCTCGGACACGACCAGCCGCTCGAAGATATCGCCGGACTCGCGCAGATCGTCCAGACGGCTGCGCAGCCGGGCCGAATGGGTCACGCGGCGCCGGAAATTCTCCTGCAGGACCTCCCGCATGGCAGGATAGCTGTCGAAGCCGAGCGAACGCGCGAACCGCACGAGGGTCGCCTCGCTCAGCTCCAGGCGGCTGGCTAGCTCGCCCGCCGAGAGAAACGCCGATTCCTCCTGGTTTTTGCGCAGGTAATCGGCGATCTGTTTCTCGCTTTTGGTGAGGTTTCTGTAATTCTCACTGATGATCTGGCCAAAATCGGTAGGTGTTTTGAATTCTGTGTTCATTTCAGGCTGCCTCAATCCGTCTTTCAAATTGCGGATTTGTGAAATTTTACTTTCATTTTCAAATCATACAGCAAGTTCGAGCCTTTTGCAAGCTTTCTTTCAAAAACTGTGACGTTTGTCATACAGGCTACACCAGATTCCGGACCCGCGGGTAGCGCATGGCAACAAAAACTCCATACAAGAGCGAGAATCCGGCGCCTACTCCAATGGAGACCGGCGCACCGGCCCAATCGGCCGCGAAACCGGCTTGCAGCCCGCCGAGCTGCATCATCCCGTGCGAGACGAGCAGGTACAGGCTCATGACGCGGCCCCGCAATTGATCGGGGGCCGTGAGCTGAAGCAGGGTGTTCGCCATCGCGTTCTGGAAGACCTGACTCATCCCAACCAGCAGCATGACGACCAGCGACAACAGCATGGAACGTGAGTTCACGAAGATGAGCAGGAACAGGGGGAAAGTCAGATTCCCGAGGGTCAACATCCGCCCGCGCCGGGCCTTCTCCGGCAGGGATGCGACCAGGACCGCGCCGGCGATTGCGCCCAGGCCGACGGCGGACAGCAGCAGCCCGAGCGGGATCGCCGCCGGGGCCTGACAATTCAAAAGGTGGTATTTTCCGGCGCACAGAAACGCGATGACGGGTTGCGCACTCTCCCGAAGGGTGACATCTGCAAAGACCGGCATCAGCGTTTGATAGGGGCGCGCAAGAAATGAACTGACCGCCACCAGGCTCATCAGCACAAGCAGTGTCTGCTGCCCGAAGACGTAGCGCAGACCCTCGGTCATGTGACTGACGACATGAGGGTTCTGCTGTTTCGCAGGGACGATGGCTGGCAGGTCGCGCATCCACAGCAGGCTGAGGATGACCGCAAAAAAGCTCAGTCCATTCAGGGAAAAAGCGACCGCCTCGCCCAGCATGGCTACCAGCACGCCGGCCAGAGCCGGTCCAAGTGTCTTGGCGGCGTTGTGGACAGCCGAATTGAGCCCGATGGCGCTGGAAAGATCGTCGCGGCCTTCGACCATCTCCACCACAAAGGACTGGCGGGCCGGCATATCCACCGCTTTGAATGTGCCCAGCAGAAATGCCATGAGATAGACATGCCAGATCTGCACCTCTCCGGTCCAGGTGAGCAGGGCCAGGACAAAGGCTTGCAGCATCATCAGAGTCTGCGTCGTGAGGATAATCGTCCGCTTGGGCAGCCGGTCGGACAGCGAGCCGCCCCACAGGGCAAATGGCACCAGCGGCAGCACAGTCATGAAACTGACAATACCCAGCGCCGTGGCCGACCCGGTCAGCCGGTACACCAGCACCTGCTGGGCCATCGACTGCATCCATGTGCCGATCAGCGACAGTCCCTGTCCGAAGAACCACAGCCGGTAATTGCGGTGGCGCAGGGCGCGGAAGGTTACCGCCACACGATGCTGTGATGTTTTGCCGATTTGCTCTATTGGTTCCTGACGAAGCATTACGAATGCAAACCTCTGCTAGTTTGTATGTAGAACCTTTGCCACTTCCGGCGTTGTCCAAAGGGCCGCGCCGGTGGTATCCACGACCATGTCGCAGGCTTCCATCTGCGGGCGATAGGCGATCTCGGCCATGATGAACTGGTCCTTGAAGTAGCGGTTGCGAAAATATGTGGGCTCGTATTTCTTGCGATAATCGATATCCCGCTTCCACTTGCGCTTCAGGCGGATCGGGTCGTCGGTCAGATACACAACCTTGATGCCGATCAGGCGCGCGATTTCCTCGATCAGGAACGGGAAGTTCCCTTCGATGAAGACGATGTCGGCGGGCTCGACCTCGACCGGCACGCCGTCCGGCTTCAAATTGCCGTTCAGATCGTGACTGGACGTGGCGTAGACAAAGTCATAGCGCGGGATGGAAATGTGCCTGCCTGCCCGGATATCCTCAAGAGCCTGTTTCAGGAGCTCGAAGTGCAGGGCCTGACTGCCTTCCGTAAAGATCCTTTTTGCCTCGCGGTACTCGCGGTCGGTCAGGAAGTTATCCAGTTCGATCGAGGTGGTCTTCCTGCCAGCCTCCTCGAAATCTACACGCAGGCGCTCGACGATCTCCGTCTTCCCGGCGGCCGTCGGCCCGGCCACCGCGACCAGAATGGGGGCGCCGCGCGCCGCAATCAGCCCGTGCACGCTCTCGATGAAGAGGCGATCCACATCCGCGTTGGCTTGCATGAAGTCCTTGTACCCAATATCCTGCAGGCAGGCGAAGGCTCTCTGTTTTTGCTCGAACTGTCTGAAAGGTTTGCCTCCCAGGTGCGCCAGAACTGCCTCCGTAAAATAAGTTGTCCGGTGCAGGAAGAAGAACCCGCGCACGTCGAAGTAGAAAAGCGCGTTCACCCAGCTCTCTTCATACTTGCCGGTGACCAGCCCTGCGAAGAGCATGTTCGTCAGCCGGACGATCTGTTCGTCCAGCACAATGCGGTCGTCTACGCGCCGTTTGATCTGGATGCCATCATAAAATGCCCGCTTATTCAAGCGTTGTTCGATATCCTTCTTTTCCTCCGGGACAACCGATTCCCAGCCGCCCTCCGGGATCAGGTTGTTGAGGCAGTAACGGAACTCATAAAGCTCCATCTCGCCGACCGCCGGGTCGATGCACTTCATCTTCGAAAACAGCAGTTTCGAGAAATTTTCCGGTTCAAAGTTCGATGCAGACATAAATCGCCTTTTCATGTTACGCGCCATACTTGGTGATGCGCCCGGCATTCGCCAGTGCAATCGGCAGGATGTGGGTGGCCGGCAGGACGCCGAGACTTCCGCGGGCACAGGCCCGTTCTCCAAATTCGGGAATGCCATCTGCGCGGACAACCTTCGAGTAAAGCAAAACCGGGACGGGATGCCACGAGTGGGATTTGAGGATTGCCGGCGAGGAATGGTCTCCGCCGACGACCAGCACATCCGGCTGAAGCGCCATCAGGCGCGGCAGGAGCGAATCCACTTCCTCGATGGCGCGCACTTTCCCGGCAAAATCACCTGCCTCGCCAAAGGTATCTGTTTTCTTGATGTGAATGTAAAAGAAATCGAAATCGTTCCAGTGCTTTTCAAGGGTGGCAAACTCATCTGCAAGCGTCTCACCGCAGACCTGCAGCACTTCCATCCCGGCCAGCCGGGCCACGCCGCGGTACATCCCGTTGATTGCAATCGCGGCGGCTTTTAAGTCGTAGAGTTCGGGGTAGGTTGGCAGGGCCGGCAGCCTGGCGAAGCCGCGCAGGGTGATCATGTTGGCAGGATGCTGATCTGCCAGCAGGCCGCGGGATTGTTCGATGAATTGATTGACAAGCCGCGCGGTCTGTTCCGCTTCCGGCACCAGCGCCCGGACCGGCAGGGTTGGCGCGCCCACCTTGAGCGGGTCGCTCTCCGAGAGGGCGTCGCTCAAACCTTGGCCGCGCACGACGAACGCGAAGCGATGCTCCTTGACCGGCCGCAGGAAGAACTCCACGCCATCGATACGGATGTTGCTCAGGGTCTTCAGCAATTCGCAGCCGGCACTGGTTGGAAGTCGGCCCGCACGCCGGTCTGTGATGATGCCCTCTTCGTCCACCGAACAGAAGTTGCCGCGCCCGGCCACATCGTCCGGGCCCATCTCAAAGTCCACACCCAGGGCCTCGAGCGCACCGCGCCCGATCTCGTATTCGATCGGGTCATAGCCAAAGAGAGCCAGGTGACCCGGCCCGCTTCCCACCGTGATGCCCGGCCCGGCCGGCAGGGTCAATCCGAGTGCGGAGACCGCCGCCAGCGCATCCAGGTTGGGTGTGCTGGCAGTCTCCAGTTCCGTTTTGCCGCCCGGCTCGAGAGGCAAACCGCCCAGCCCGTCCATCACAAGCAGGACGATTTTGCTTTGGGCGGGAACGATCAATTTGCGCAGGAATTCCGCCTTCATGGCTGCTCCATGGACCAGTGCATTCCGCTGCCCGAGACCAGGGCCTCGTAAGCCAGGCGGGTCCTGCCATAGTTTCCATCGCGGTCGAGGGCGATGCCGCGCCCAATACCCGTGACTACCTGACCGATGCCGATCTCGTGCATCCGGGCTTCCAGTTTTTCCAGCAGGGCTGGCGCACTGCCGGGGACGGTGCTCCGTCCATCAAGGATTACATGCAGATACACATTGGCAAGACCGCGCTCCTTTGCCATGCGCAGCAATGCCAAGGGATAGTCGATCGAACCATGCGAGCTTTTCTCGCTGAGCAGGCAGAGGAGATGCAAGTTCGCCCCGCGTTGTCGAACCTCTGCAATGCTGTGAGACAGGACCTCGTTCGTTTGGAAGGAACCATCCTGCATGGCCAGATCGAGGCGCACGTCATCCTGCACGACCACGCGGCCGGCTCCCAGGTTCATGTGACCGGCCTCCGAATTGCCGGCCTTGCCCGGCTGCAGACCGACGGCCTCTCCAGAAGCCTCCAGGGACGAACCGGTGTTGCGGCGCAGGAGCTGGTCCCAGAACGGTGTTCGAGCCAGGAAAAGCGGATTGCAGGTATCGTACCGGCCAACCCCCCAGCCATCGAGGATGACCAGCAGGACGCGCCGGCGTCCGCCCCAATCATGATTCGGCGCGAGGGACTGGCCGTCCATGGCAGGTGGGGGAGGCAGGTGGAGCGCGGCAATAATCGTCGGGGCCACGTCGGCCAGTTTTCCGCCGCGCAGCGTTTCGGCTGAGGCGGAGCGGGGATCGATCAGGATGAACTTGACGGGGTTCGAGGTATGCGCGACGTGCAGCGATCCATCCGCATTGATCAGCTCCTCGAGATTACCGTGATCGGCCGTGATAAAGACCACGTAATCGCCCGCAATCGCCGCGTCCACCACCTGACGCAGCCGCAAGTCCACAAGCGCCGCACACCTGACCTTCGCTTCGTTATTGGTCGTGTGCCCGATGACGTCGCCGTTGGCAAAGTTGGTCACGATGAAATCAAACCGGCTTTGGATGCCGAGCAAAACCTGTTCGGTAACCTGCGGCAGGCTGAGCTCGGGGATCTGATCGAACGGGATCCCCTTCGGCGAGGGAACGCGGACATCCTCCTCGCCGGCAAGGGCCTGGCTGTTCGCGCCGTTGAAGAAGAAGGTCACGTGCGCGAACTTCTCCGACTCGGCCGTATGCAGCTGGCGCAGGCCGGCCTGGCTGATCGCCTCGCTGAGCGTGCCGGTGATCTTCGTCGGTGCAAAGGCAACCGGCAGGTCCTTGAATTTTTCATGATAGAGCGTGAGAGTCACGAAATGGAGATGCTGAAAGTGTGGACGCGGAAAATGATCGAACGCGGTCTCGGTGAAGGCTTCGGTCAGCTGGATCTCGCGTTCGCCGCGGCGGCAGCAAAAGATGACCGCGTCGCCGTCGCGGACGCGCCCGAGCGGATGGTCCTGGCCGTCGGTGAGCACGATGGGTTCGAGCGAATAATCGGTCTGTCCCGATTCATAGAGCTTGCGAACCGCCTTCCCCAGCGCGAGGCATCCGTGGGTCAACTGATTCGTGAGCATTTTATGCCTCAACCAAAACCTGATTCAGCCACATGAAAGCCGGAAAAGTGAACAACTCATACACCGGCTCCGCTCATTCTGTGTCAATCCGTGAAATCTGTGGCGAATCATATTGGTGTTCCAATGCCGGGAAGATATCCAGCAGCTGGCGGAACTCGTGAATGATCACGTCCGGACGGTTCTCGTCGGTAATCGTGGCCTCGGCCAGTTCTTCAGACGAGATCATGATGACCAGCATTCCAAAGCCGGACTGACGCGTGCCGGTCACATCCCGTTTGAGATTGTCTCCCACGTAGGCACACTGGCAGGGTTCCACGCCGGCCAGGCGCGCGGCTTCGAGGTAGATGGCCGGATCGGGCTTCCGCTTCCCGAAAACCGAGGAGAGTACGACACATTTGAAATAAGGCGCGAAACCTTCCGCTTCCAGCCATTCGGGGATCTCGCGCGTGCCGATCAGGTTGCTGATGATGCCGAGGGTGTAGCCGCGCCTGCCCAGCTCCTCGACTACTTTCCGGCCGCCCTCCACGACGACCCGCCGTCCCATGGATTGCCGGAACTGATACGTCAGCTCTGTTCCCAGTGGAGCAATCCTCCCGGCGGGGAACTCCGGGGCCAGCCAGCGGGTCCACATCTCTGCTTCGGGGGCTTCGCGCAGGTGCTCGAAGGCCCATTTGCGGTATTCCTTGTAGCGGATATTCAGCTTTTCACAGAAAGCTTCGGGGTCTTCCTCTGTGCCAACCAGCTCCACGATCTTCTGGCGCGCCGCGGCCTGATGGACGGGATCCTTCAGCAGGATGCGCAGGGTGTTGCCCAGGTCGATGAAAATGGCTTTGAGGTTGTCTGCCATGGCGTTTGTTTTCAATCGCGTGAAAAGAAGATGTTCAGCAGATCCGGGAATTGGCCGATGATTCCATCCGGCCGGCTCCCACCGTGGGGAGCTTCCTTCAAGAGCGTCTCCTGCTCGATCAGGATGATGACCATGCCAAAGCCGGCCTGGCGCGCCCCGGCAATGTCCCGGCTGGGATTGTCGCCCACGTACGCACACCTGGCAGGCTCCACGCCGGCCACTCGGGCCGCCTCGAGGAAAATG
>JBAVVF010000204.1:0-8479 GCA_049697155.1 Anaerolineales bacterium | reverse complement strand
ATCCAGGGCATTGCCCAGTAAAAGCTCTGCGTTCAGGGAGGGGAAATTGATGATGACATCCCGATCACATACAACATAGGTCTGTCCATTCAAACCCCGCGATTGATTCTGCACCGCCACCAGTCCCCGCGAACCATCCACGGAAAGAACCTTCATGTGGACTTCGCCCGAGCGGCTGCGGGCGGTCACCTGGTAGTTCCATTCGTAGCCGGCTTTCACAGGATAGAGGATGTTTCGGCAATTAGGGACAGCCGCGGTGGGTGGAGGAGCAGACGTAGAGGTAGAGGTGGCCGCAGGCACGATAATCGAGACCGGTGTCAGGGTGGCGGTCGGTGGTTTATACGGGACAGGTGTTTTCGTCGGTAGCGGAGACGAAGTTGCAGTTGCGGCGCTGAACCAGGGAAAGTTGAAGAATGGCTGTGGAGATGGCGTGGCAGTGGGTGCTGCCGGGACAATCGTTCCCCCAGCCGGAACAATCGATGTGGGAGTGACGTATGCAAAAGTCGGTACAAGCGGAAGGTTCGTGACCGGCGCAGGCCTATAAAGCCTGTTGAGGAGAGCAAAACCGCCGAGACACAGACCAACCACGACTACGACAACTGCTGCGACTACAATGATAGCTCTGAAGCGTTTCATGCTACACGCACACTTTCCTTTGATTAATGATTACCCTGACCCGAATGCCATGGTATCGGCAAAATCATTCTATCACCGTAGAAAATGCAGTGCATTGAAAAATCAGTACAGTATTTGACGGTTGAATCGAGCAGCGCTGACCAGGCCAGTCAGCGCTGCAAACTTTAATCCCCGCAAAAAGGATGGATTCGGTTTTAGCGATTATTGTAGAGGGCGGTGATCAGGGCGCCATTGCCAGTGTCGCCTGAAAGCTCCCAGAAGAACGCGCCGCCCAGTCCCTGGCTCTTCTTGTAGCTCATCTTGCCGGCGATGGTGGCCGGGGTATCGAAGCTCCACCACTGGCCTCCGCAATACCCATAGGCCGTGCCTGCCACCGTGCCCGTGGGCGGACACTGTGTTACCAACAGCTTGTAATCCTGAATACCCTGCTCGTAAGCGCCGGGAGCGGGCCCCGAGGCCGGCTGGTTCAGACCACCATTCGTGCTGCTCACACCCGTCCAGCCGCGCCCGTAGAAGCCGATGCCGAGCAGGAGCTTGTTGGCCGGTACGCCCTTCTGCTTGTACAGCTGGATGGCGTAATCAGAATAGAAGTTGGGCTGCGGAATGCCGTTATACGAATACAGCGGCGAATGAGGAGCCGTGGGGCCATCCGCGTCATAGGCGCCGAAGAAGTCATAGGTCATCACGTTGTACCAGTCCACATACTGGGCCGCGCCGCCGTAATCCGCGGCGTTGATGTGGGCGTACCCCGCCGGGACCGCCGCCGTCACCAGCTCGGACCCGAAGCGGGCCCGCAGGGCCTGCATCAGGTTCCTGTAAGCTGCCGGACCGCTGGTGTCACAACCCAGGCCACAGGAGTTCGGATATTCCCAATCGATGTCGATGCCGTCGAACACACCGTTCCAGCGCGGGTCGTGGAGCAGGTTGTAACATGAGTTGGCGAAGGCTGTCGGGTTGGCCGCGGCCTGGGTGAAGCCGCCGGACCAGGTCCAGCCGCCGAACGACCAAAGGATCTTGATATTGGGATACATCTGCTTGAGCTTGCGCAGCTGGTTGAAGTTACCCCGCAGGGCGCCCGCGTCCCAGGTATCCGCGACCCCATCCACGCTCAGGGATGCGTCATAGAAACGGTCGTAGTCGGCATAGGCATCGCCAATCACACATTGACCGTTCTGCACGTTGCCAAAAGCATAGTTGATGTGGGTCAGCTTGGAGGCCGATCCGCTGGTGACGATGTTCTTGACGTGATAGTTGCGGGCATAGACGCCCCATTCCACAAAGTAGCCGAGGATCTTGGCACCGCCACCGCCCCCGCCGCCCGGTGTGGGCGTTCGTGTGGGTGTGCGCGTCGGACCGGTCGGTGTGTTCGTGCGCGTGGCAGTAGGTAACGTCCCGCCGCTGCAGGAACCCTTCGGGATCCAGGGTTTGCCGCTGCCGGCCGGCCCGCTGTTGAGGTCGGGCCGGTCGCCCTGAGTCCAGTAGGCGGCCTGATAGTTCTGGCCGTTGTAGCTCACCTGCGCGCCGCCATTGTAGGCCGTGCTGGAGTTCCAGGCCGCCCAGCAGCTGCCGCCACCCCCGCCGGGAGTGGGTGTACGTGTGGGCGTGTTGGCGGGCCCGGTGGGAGTGCGAGTCGGGGTATTTACCGGCCCGCTGACCCGTGTCCACAGCGCGGGCACGTTGGGCGGCTCCCAACCTGTCAGCGAGGTATGGGACTGAAGACAGCGGTAGGTCAGGCCGCTATAGGTCACCGTGTCCCCAACGCTGTACGATACATTCGGCGCCCAGACGCCCCGGTCAGCATTCTGCGGCGCGGCGCTGGCAGAAGAGCTGGCGGACACCAGGCTCAACAGGATCAAAATCACCAAAGTGGCGTTCAAGAATTGACGCATGTTTTCTCCTTTCATTTTCATAAAATGAGTTGGACAACAAGCTGTCTGGTATTACAAAATAAACCTTTTACCTGCACCTCCTGTCCGAAAATTCGCAGTGTGGATCTCACGTGCGTTTTTCCTGCGTTAATAACTCGCCCTACGCAGTCTCACTACTGAGCCCACACACCTGGCCCCGGGCGTGATTTGCCAAGCAAATCATGCTGGGGGAGAACACGGAGAAAACCCTTTATAAACCTCTGGGGACTCCGTGCTCTGCGTGGTGAAGGTACCTTGTCTGCGTAACATCAGTTAATAAAATACAACATATTGGCCCCGCAAGTTGCTCAAAAATGAAGCAGGCTGCTCAAATGTGGCTCGAAAACGGATCAAGGGAAGGACGATCGTCGGCCCGCAGAATGTTTTGCGATCAGCAGGAGGTTTTTAGGAGAGGTCAGCGAAGCAGGAATGAATGGCGTTCGAGAACTGGTGGTGCCTGGCAGCATCCCAATTGATCGACCAGGTCATTACCCCTCTGAGAGATCCATAGCCCAGGGCATCGCATAAATGATATGCCCCTCCAAACGCCTGGCCCGCCGTCAGATAGTTCAGGGCCTTTTTTATTTCGGGCAAATCAGTATATCCACCATTGACTGCCGCGGGCCAGGCGGCCAGCCCGATCACGATCTGTTCCGGCCGGAGAGGCGGAAAGATGTGCTTCGGATCGCCATCGACCGGGAAACCCTGCAGCAGCATCTCGGTCATTGCAACGTGAAAATCCGCGGTGCCGGGTAGATAGATGTTGTGATCCGCGCCTGCCAGAGGCCGGGAGTTGTAGTGCTGAACCTGCAGGTAGGTCAGGATATCGCGCACTCCGTGAATAATCGGCAGATAGGAGCCGGAGAAGCCCCTGTAGGAACTCAGTCCGCCCTGAACATTGACCGTCTCCGGCGCCAGGCTCAGGATGAAAGCAGGACCGAAATTACTTCTGATATCCCGGATGGCTGCCGTCAGGTGTTTGATGGAGGCAGAGGTCGGATTTCTGAAATCGGTGTCGCCCCTTTCCAGAACCACGTTGCCTTCCAGGTTGATATCGACGCCGTCGAAGCCATATTGCCGGACGATCCTGCTGACGGAGTGCGAAAAATTTTCCTGAGCCGCCGGGCTGTCGATGGCGATCGAACCGGTCGCGCCGCCGACGGAGATCAGGACTTTTTTGCCGCGCTCCTGAAGGTAAAGGATGTCCGCTTCGAACTGTTTGCGGTCTGCGTGAGGCGTAAAGACGATTTCCCCGTTCCGGGCGGCCGCGGACGTGGCAAAGGCAACGTTAATGACATCGAAGTGACTGCTAATGTCGCGCAGCGGGAGAAAGGCAGCCGGGCGGGCATCCCAGTTATGCCAGTAGCCGACCAGGATATGCTTTGGCAGCCCGGATGGATTTTCTGCGGGAACGTGGCTCATTGATTTCCCGGCAGGAGGCGTATTTGCGAGGGACATAACGATCGTGATTTCCTGTTGCGTTCCCTTTCAAGGAGAGAGGCGGCCTTTTCGTCGACCGCCTCTCCTCACAGCAAACTGGGTTGAGCAAAGGGGTTATGGGAAAGCCTTGAATATGGTCGTAAAGGCGTAATTAGTCTGCGAGATGCCGCTGCAGCTCGCAGAAGCAGTGGTCTGACCGGGGCAGCCTCCATTGTCGCGCCCCAGCGACCAGAACGACAGCCAGCCGACGTAGCTGTTGGCGCGCGCGTAGGCCAACAGCTGGTCGGCGTCCGACAGGGTAAAGACCTCGCCCTGCGTGTTGTTCTGCCCGATCATAGGGGTGATGCCGACCTGGGCCGGAATGCCCAGGCTGACCAATTGATTGTGGGTATTGGTCGCGGCGTCGATGGCCGCCTGGCCCATGTCGATGCCCGCGGGACCGTAGTTCATGGTCATCACGTTCACGTAGTCGATCCGCACGCCGTTCGACTTCGCGTTGCTCAGCACATTCAGCTCCTCCTGCGGCAGTCCCGATTGCAGCACCGGAAGGGTGTAGGAAACTTTCAGGTTCGGGTTGGCATTCTCCAGCGCCTTGACGGCCTTGTTCAGGCGGTCGATCACGGTCGTATTGAAGACCAGGGCGCCCTCGATGTTAAGATCGATCCACGTGAATTGATACTTGTTGATTACAGCCTGATACGCCGCCTGCAGACTGCTGACGCTCGTACAGGCGGAGGACAGGTCGCTGCCGTTGGCACCGCCAAAGACTGCAATCACGTCGCCGCCCGCGGCGCGAATGGCATTGATCTCGCCGGAATAGTAATTCTCCGACATGAGGTGGGTTCCGTCCCAGGCCGGCGTGCAGGTTCCGCCGTTCCCCAGGACAAAGGCCAGTGCATAGTATTTCTGTCCCGTGGACTGGTAGGCCGCCTGGACCGAAGTAAAGCTGATGTCGGCATAGACGGCGGAGACACGGCCCGGCCAGCTGGTATTGGTCCGGGTCGGGGTGCGCGTCGGGGTGAAGACCGGACCGGAAGGCGTGTTCGTTCGGGTTGCAGTTCTTGTGGGTGTGGGTACTGTGCCACCGCAGCCCCCCTTCGGGATCCACGGCTTGCCGCTGCCGGCCGGCCCGCTGTTCGTGGCGGGGTCATCGCCCTGCGTCCAGTAGGCAGCCTGATAGTTCTGCCCGCTGCGGCTCACCTGCGCGCCCCCGGTATAGACCGCAGTCGCGTTCCAGGCGGGCCAGCAGCCCGCGCTGGCTGAAGTCGGTGTACGCGTCGGAGTATTGGCGGGACCGCCGGGTGTATTGGTCCTGGTCGGCGTCCGCGTGGGACCGGCGGGCGTATTGGTTTTGGTGGGAGTCCGGCTGGGAGTGTTAATCTGACCATTTACCAGTTTCCACAGGGCCGGCACGTTGGGCGGTTCCCAGCCGGTCAGGGAGGTATGGGCCTGGAGGGCCTGATAGGCCGCGCCGTTGTACGTGACCGTGTCCCCCACGTTGTACCAGATGTTGGGGGCCCAGACGCCTCGATCGGCCCGCTCCGGCGCGGCGCCGGCGAAAGGCACCACGACCAGCAAAGCCAGCAAAACCACGACTACGAGGAAAGCACGTCCTGCTTTGTACATCCTGCGCCTCCTTTTCCAGGAAAGACCAGTTCACGGCCGGTATGGGGCCGTGTCGGGCACTTATCAACCCGCGTTATAATCAAAAATAAAAATCACATGCTGCATAGCCACAGACTCATTATAGTCAGGACCGGTTTTTGTATTTGCTCAAATGTGGCTCAAATATGATTCACAGCAAAACCCTGGACAAACCACTTTCCGTCATTGCGAGGAGGGCAGCGCCCGACGAAGCAATCTCAATATACGGAATGTGAGATTGCTTCGCCCCAGCGGCTCGCAATGACGGGTTACATCCTGGATTTAATGCAAATTCATGGTTCCATTGATGGAGTTGTCAGATACCCGCGCATCTGGAGAAATGCATGAGCGAGACCAGCCTCCCCAAAAGGTCATTACTTTACTGGAACGAAGAACGGGTTAAGTCTCTGCTTTGCGAGCCTGAGACTCTGCTCGAGCAGGAACCGTGGAACTCGTGGCTGAAACAACAGGGTGGGTTGAGCGCCGTCTATAAATCCCTCCAGAGCCTGCCGCTCTCCGAGAAACAACGCAAGACATTTAACGCCTTACTGGCTGAGCCCGGCGCGAGCCTGCAGAAGTATGCGCTCCTGCTGCATGTCAGTGTTGCCACGTACGTGCGCTACCGGGCCTCGCTCATCAAAACACTCGTGACGGTTCTCAACGCCCATCTGCTGGACAAGCAGCCGGGGACGGGCGGAACCAGCCGGACCGCCTCCCCCACTCACACGAATCTGCCCTACCAGCACGTGCCGTTGATCGGCCGCGAGGAGGAGCTGCGGACATTACAAAAGCTGCTCCTGCAGGAAGGAACTGACCTTCTGACGATCACCGGCCCGGGCGGAATCGGCAAGACCCGCCTGGCCTTGCAGGTCGCTGTGAACCTGCTCGACGACTTCGCGGACGGGGTCTTCTTTGTCTCCCTGGCATCCATCACCAATCCGGACCTGGTCCCGGCCACCATTACTCAGGCCTTGGGACTCAAGACCGGCGAGAACCAGACCGGGGTCGAGCTTCTCAAACGGTCCCTGCGCGATCGACAAATGCTGCTGGTCCTGGACAACTTTGAACAAGTGATCGCAGCCGCGCCCTTGCTGAGCGAATTGCTGTCTGCCGCGCCCGATCTCAAGATCCTGATCACCAGCCGGGCCGTCCTGCATCTCTATGGGGAACACGAGTTCAACGTGCCGCCTCTGGCAATTCCTGACCTGAACGATTTGCCCCCACTCGAAACTCTGGCGCGCCTGCCCTCTGTCACCCTGTTCGTCAGCCGGGCCCAGGCCGTCACCGGCGACTTCCAACTGACACCTGATAATGCGCAGATCGTCGCGGAAATCTGTGTCCGGCTGGAAGGGATTCCGCTGGCGCTCGAGCTGGCCGCGGCACGCATCAAGCTCTTCGCGCCCCAGGCCCTGCTGACAGAGCTGAGCCACAGGCTGACGTTATCCGGTCAGAAGAGCGCAGACATAGCCCCTCGCCATCAGACCCTGCGCAATGCCGTTGCATGGAGTTACCAGCTACTCGAGCCGGACGAACAGGCGCTCTTTGCGCAACTGGGAGTGTTCGTGGGCGGGTTCACGCTCGAAGCCGCGGATGCCGTCTGTGCCGCCCAGAATTCGGAAGTACCGATGCTCGAGCAGCTTGCCTCCCTGGTCGACAGGAGCATGCTGCAGCATGCCAGACGGGAGAACGGACAGCCGCGCTTCATCATGCTGGAGACTCTGCGCGAATATGCACTGGAACAACTGGAAACGCGCGGGCAGACCGGCACCGCCCGCCGGCAGCATTGGACATATTATCTTCAGCTCGTGGAGTCCATCGAGCCGCAGCCCAGGGAGCCGGACCTCCCGGCCTGGATGAAGCAGCTGGAGGAGGAGCACGATAACATCCGCGCCGCCCTGGCGTGGACCCTCGAGCAGGATGAGGTGGAAGCCGCGCTCCGGATTGCAGGGGCTGTATGGAAGCTCTGGCAGATCCACGGTCACGTCGAAGAGGGCGTCGAGTGGATGGAGACCATCCTGAGACGTTCACGCACTCACCTCTCCGAGGCGCGCGCCAAAGCGTTGTGGGGCGCGGGCTGGCTGGGCATGGTCAAGGGCAACCTGGATCGATCGCGCCAATATTTCGAGGAGGGTGCGGCCATTTCACGCAAGTTGGACAGCCAGCGTTATCTGGGACTGTCGCTGCACGGGATCGGGGCCGTCGCACGCGGGCAGGGCGATTTCGAAAGCTCGCGGGCTGCCTACGATGAGAGCCTGCCCCTGTTCCAGGCCCTCGGAAACACCGAGGACATCGCCTGGACCTTCGAACACCTGGGGGCAACGGCCATGGAACAGGGAGATTTCGAGCAGGCCATGGTGTATTTGTCCCAGGCCCTGACCTTGTTCCGGGAGCTGCAGCAGAATTGGGCCTGCGCCGAAGCATTGACCTTTCTGGGTCATGCGGCTCTCCAGCAGCGCGACTACGCCCTGGCGCAAAAACGATACGAGGCGGCCCTGGCGATCTACCAGGAACTGGAGGATAAACCAAACGTGGCAACCATGAATTCCTACGTGGGGGCCACGCTGTTTGGGCGCGGCGATTATGAACGGGCGGTCGGTTTGTACCGGGAAAGCCTGCTCCTGGCCCGCGACCTGAAGGATTACTGGGGATTGACCTGGGGTGTCGAGCGCCTGGCCGAGGTGGCGGAGAGATTGGGCCAGCCGGAGCGCGCCGCGCGCCTGTGGGGTGCGGCCGCGGCCCTGCGCCACGTCAGCGGTGTCTCCTGGCACCCGGGCTTCCACAGCAACTATACGGAGGAACGCTTCGCCTCGCTGAAAGCCAGCCTGGGCGAAACGCGCTGGACACAGCTGTGG
>JBAVVF010000203.1:0-5442 GCA_049697155.1 Anaerolineales bacterium | reverse complement strand
GGACGTGTCTGGTTGACTGCGGAGCCAGAGGAGATCCTTGGGCAGCTTGGACCCGAACCCTTCGGCCGGGATTTCACGCCTGCATGGCTTCACATGGCACTTCACAGGAAGCATCGCCAGCTCAAGCCGCTCCTGCTCGACCAGACGTTTCTGGCCGGCCTGGGCAACATCTACACGGACGAGTCCCTGCATCTTGCGAAACTGCATCCGCTGGCCCTGTCCAGCTCCGTGACCGCAAAGCAGGCCGAGGCACTGCATGAGGCCATCCGCAAATCCCTGAAGGAGGGCATTCGCCGCAACGGGGCCTCCATCGACTGGGTCTACCGCGGCGGTGAGTACCAGAATTATTTTCGGGTGTATGATCGGACAGGTAAACCCTGCCCGGTCTGCGGCGCAGAAATCAAACGGATCATTGTCGGCCAGCGCAGCACACATTTTTGCCCGAAATGCCAGGTATTAAGGTGAAATATGGAGTTCAATTGGTCTATCATTGGCTGGATCGCCGGACTCGTTTTTGTTTATATCTTTGGTCTAGTGGAGGGACGCGGCAAAGGATATAAGAAACGCAAACAGGAGGAACAGGAGGAGTTGAAGAACCAGCCTCCTCCCAAACCGCAGATCGTGACGGAGACCGTCACCGTGGCCGTCGATGATCCCGGCATCCTGCGCATCAAGAACGAAAACGGGGCCTTTAGGCTCGACCTGGATGGAACGCGCGTCCAGGCCGAGGCGTTAGCCCCGGACCAGCGCAAACGGCTGATCGAAGTCCTGAACCTCGTGCGACCCTGGCTGGAGGGACGTCCGGCCCCTGCCCCGACTCCGCCAGCACAACCTCCTGTTCCGCAGCCAGCCTCTTCCGCCCAACCTCAAGCAAGTCCCCCGCCCGTTCAGCCTGCACCCGCTGCCCCTCCGCCAACACCTCCGCCCGCCGCGCCCAAACCGGCGACGATCGCCAAAGAGGATCGTCCCTCGGCGCCGGCCAACAGCATCGTTACTCAGATTGATTCGATCCTGCAGACTCACCTGGCCGGAACACCGCTCGAGGAGCGCGGCATTTTCCTCACCCAGTCTCCCGAAGGCGGAGTGGCGGTCTATATTGGACTGACCCGCTACAATGGCATCGATGAGGTGCCCGATCAGGAGATCAAGGCCGTCATCCGGGCCGCGATCACCGAGTGGGAAAATAAATATACGCCAGGTTTGTAGAACAAAAAATTAGCCGGGCTCCGGGGGGATGTGCCGCACGGTCAGCATGGGACAGGCTGCGGCTTCTGCCACTTCGGCAGTGACATTCGGGGTATAGAGCTGTCTCAACGCCTGAGCGCTGTAGTGCGAACCCATGCAGACCATATCGTAATTCCCCTCCCGGATCTCAGTTAGGATCTCCTCCACGACATGCCCCTGCCTGGTGGTCAACTCCGCATTGAGTCCGGCAGCGCGGGCAACATCGAGCGCCTTCCTCAGACTGCGCCCCAGCAATGTATCTGTGGTCTGAAGATCTCCCACATGCTCACGCACATCCCGCGTCGTGGGATAGTCCAGATCGGTCGGCGGGATCACGTGCAGGATCGTCACATCGGCCCGGCTGAGTGTGGCCAGCTGCAGGCCAAGGTTCTCGGCCGTCACTTCATAGCCCAGGCCGCCGGCACTGATCAATAATTTCTTCAAAGGCAGCCGAATTTCAGGCACGTAGAGGACCGGGCCTTTGATCTGTTCCATGAGCACACGCAGGGAACGCCCGGCCAGCCAGTGGCGGATCCGTGAACGGCCCAGCGGGCCCACCACCGTCATAAAGTGCCCCTGATTGGCTTTCTCAGGGATGATCTGTTCAGCATCCCCGTTTCTGACCTCGAGGCTGTATTCCACTCCTTTTTCCTCGAACAGTTCAACCGCACCCGCGAAGATATCCTCCAGGGGATGATGATCGTCCAGGCCCGCAAGGCTGGGCTTCTCTGCCACGCCGAGAAGGGTTATCCTGGCCCCCATCAATTCCGCCAGCCACGCGCCGTATTCGATCGCGGCCCGGGTACCTGCAAATCCATTCGTGCCAATCAGCATTTCAAATTGCATCAATAACTCCGTCGACCATACAAAAGGACTCCCAGAAGGCCCGCCCCCAGCAGGACCAGCGGCGAGGGAAGCTCGAACCAGAACGCCGCGGCGCTCAAGGCTGCGATCAGAATCGTCCGCCGGTCGATCTTCTTTGAGGAGGTGGCCCGGAACAGATCCCAGGCCACGACCGCGATCAGCGCGGCCACGGCCGGGCTCATCCCGGCCACGAATCCACCGATCCAATCCGAGTGTTGAAAACGCTGCAGGATGGTGGCTACGATCAGCATCATGACCGTCGGAGGCAGGATCGCGCCCAGCAAGGCAGTCAGGACGCCGGGCAGGCCGCCCGCGGCAAACCCAACGAACATGGCCAGCTTCAGTGCTTCACTGCCCGGCAGGACATTCGAGAACCCGACGGCTTCGACGAACTGGGTCTCGGTCATCAGCCCCTGGCTAACCGCCTCCTTATACAATAATCCAATCGAAGCAGGACCCGAGGGAGAAAGGATATTCACTTTCAAGAACATCCAGAGCAACCTTGACCATACCGCTAATTTCGGCTTGTTCATGAAAGGAACAGTATCCCGATGACGCCCGCGATGACGATCAGGATGCGTTCGGGCACTCTCTTGGATAGCATCCCCGCCATACTGACCAGCCCGATCGCCCAGGCTTCCCAGCCATCCGAGCCGCCCTTTTCAAAGATCTTCCAGGCGGTGAACAGCATCAGCACGGAGATGGCCGGGGTCAGGCCTTCGATAAAACTGCTGAGCCAGGCTTCCCGGCGCAGGCGATGCAGGATCACCGTCACACCCAAGATGATGACCGTGGGCGGCAATATGGATGCCAGCAGCGCGATCAAGCCTCCTGGAACCCCGCCGACTGCATAACCAAGGTACATGGCGAGCTGCAATGCATCACTTCCCGGCAAAACGGACGAAAACCCCACTGCCTGGACAAACTGGCCTTCCGTTACATATTTGCCCACCATCTCATGATAGAGCAAACCGACCGAAGCCGGTCCCGAGGTACTGAGTAAATTAACTTTCAAAAATATCAGGAAAAGATTAAGGAGGTTGTCCAAGTCTTATCCTCTATTGGGAGGCACCGTTACATAGTGAAACGTAAAAGCAAACAGGAGCGATTTCAGATCACCGCTCCTGTATTTGTCAGCGCTGCAAAACTGCCCGAACTAATAAGGCCTGGCCAGCAGATCATCCAGCACTTTGTGAGAACTCTCATCGAGCAGGGAATGCTTGCTCTGGCCGTGCGAGTCCATCGTGACGACGACCGGGAATTTCTGCACTTCGATCACCCACATCGCCTCGGGCACGCCGAACTCCTCCAGCTTGTAGACACCCAAAACCTTTTGGACGGTCAATGCAAGAAACGTCGCCGCACCTCCCACGGCATGGAAATAGACGCCCGGCGTATCGACGCAGCCCTGCAGGGTCTTGGCTCCCATCCCGCCCTTGCCGATCACGCCCTTGAGGTTGAAGTGCTGCATCACGAGGGCCTGGTACGGCTCCTCGCGAATGGAGGTGGTCGGTCCTGCCGCAACAAACTTATAGTCCCGGGTGTCGATGCCCGAAACGACCGGTCCACAGTGGTAGAGGACGCCGCGATCGAGATAGTTTTTGATCTCCTCGTAGACCTGCAGATCGTCCCCCTGCGGCGCGCGGGTCTTTTTGATGAATGTCTCGGCCATCCACTTGTGGACGGCGTCGCGGCCGGTCAGCATGATCCCGGTCAATTCGACGGGCTCGCCAACGTGCAGCCCCCGTATGGTTTCATCACTGATTGGGATGGTTATTTCGCGCATTTGGATCTCCTGTACGGGCGGGGTGATCCCGCCCCTGCACATCAATCGTATTCCACTGCTTCGCCCGTCACGGTCATCTTCCGCCGCCGGTAGGCCCAGCACATATAGGAAACCGACACGAAATAGGATGCCGGTAATCGATGCATGCCAGTGATCTTTGTATCCAGCACGGTCGTCTGGCCCCCGAAGCCCATCGGGCCGATGCCCAGCTCATTCGCTTCCTTCGTCAGCCGCTCCTCCAGCTCCGCCAGTTTCGGGTCGGCGTTGCGCGCTCCCATCCTGCTGAACAACACTTCCTTGGACTTCACGTAGGACGAGCCGCGGTCGCCGCCAATGGATACTCCTAAAATCCCGGGCGCGCAGCCCTTGCCCTGGGCCTTCTGCACTGCATCCAGCACCACCTTGCGGACCCCGGCCAGGTCGCGCCCCGCGCCCAGCTTGTTATCGGGCAGTGAGTATTGCGCGCCGACGTTCTCACAGCCGCCGCCCTTGAGCATCAGCTCGATGACCAGAGGCTGGTCGGCATCTACTTCCTCGAAATGGATATACGGAAAATCGTCGCCGCCCAGGTTGTTTCCAGAGTTCTTGTCATAGATGGCATCCACCGCGTTCGGGCGCATGTAGGAACGTTTGGTCGCCTCGGCCAGCGCGCTGCGGATCTGCTCCCGCAGCCTGCGCGTGGACGCCCCCTCCGGATAGTGCACGTAGAAAATCGGAGTGCCGGTGTCCTGGCAGATCGGCGTGGAGTTGGCCCGCGAGAGCTCGATGTTCTTCATGATCGTCTCGAGCGCGCCGCGCGCCGCCGAACCCGGCTCCTCCCTTTCGATGGATTCTCGCAGGCGATCCTCCACATCCTTTGGCAGGCTGGAAGCCGTGCGGCGGATCAGTTCAAGGATTTCATTGGTTAGTTCACGCATGAGCTGCCTCCGGGATAAATCTTATCATATACATATTAAATTCGTGTCAGGCTTATCTCGCGGGAGTGACGAAAAATGTGGGTAAGAACCTTCTTAGCCACAGAGAACACTGAGCCCATTGAGAAAAAGTCTCTTAAAACTCTGTGGTCTCTGTGGCTAAACACACTCAGTTAGCCACTCCCTATCTCGTTACTCTTACCCTCATCACATACTTATTCACCCCGCCAAACCGATACTTGTACTCCTCATCGCCGCGCATGAAGTCAAACTCGAAGCGCCCGTTCTCACAACACCACTGGATGACGTAAGCCAGCAGGACCCAACCCGGGGAAAGCTCCATGTGCTCGCGCCCGACGCCGGAGTTGTACCCCCAGAGCTTGTTCCTGTAATCGAAGTTGAGCGAGGCGGCGGATTTGGCCCCATCGATTTCGAGGAAGCCAAGCCAGAGATAACCCTGCTCGTGCGCGTTCCGGATGGTGACTGTCATTTGCTCACGCATTTTTGGGTGCAGAAACTTCTCCTTGTTGGGATCCTGTACCATCAGATCGAAGAAATCATCGATCTCGGCATTGATGTCCGCAGCCTGATCCATAACATAAAAGCGGACGTTCTTCTCGCTCTCCGCGGCCCGGCGCATCTTGCGGCGGATCT
>JBAVVF010000202.1:0-8896 GCA_049697155.1 Anaerolineales bacterium | reverse complement strand
CTTTCGGTTGGCTGTAATATTTGCGGATATGTGCGTACTGGTGATGAAGCGCCTCATTCCTTACGAAAGGCAGATAGGATGGCGGGTCCGGGCTCGGCAGGATCAGGCGCCAGAAAAGACTTTCGGGATGGTCGCGCACGTAGAGCTGATCCAGCCCGTACCAATCGTCCTTGACAATTCCCACAGCCTCTTCCGGCTTTTTATCGAATAGTTCCTTGAAATCCCGCTTCGTTGCCATACCGATCCGTTTCGCCCACATGATGTCGCAGATCAGGTGAAAGAAATAGCCGAGCCGAAAACTGTACAGTTTTATGTCATCTTCAGGTTTGATTCCTGCTAGGAATTGTTCATAAAACGCCAGGTCGTGGATGGCGTATTCGCCCTCTCCTCTTTTCAGAAAATGAGTAACTTCCTTGGGTGGATCGAACTCTGTCCAATCTGCGTTCGGAATCCCAGAATCAGGTGAGAGATTGCCGAAGGCAAAAGTGACTTCATCCAGCTGGGGAAAATGGGGCAGTAAATTCTCTGCAACCCGCAGGTGTGATATCCAGGTGCCCATTTATTTGTATTTCCTGCTTTCCAGATAGTTCGCGATGGCTGCATAAAGCAAGGCCAGGCCGATCATCAAATAGACGATGGCTTGCAGTCCCAGCCATCTGAGTTGTGACAGTCCAAACGCGGTAAATAATGTTCCCACCAGCCCATAAAAGATCGTGTTCCGCAAATAATCCGACCCGACGCGCTTCGATTGCAGGATATTTTTCTGCATCAACAGTTCCATCGCCCGGACCTGCTCTTCGTGCAGCCCCTTGCAGGCCAGGGAATCCCCGGCCGGCGCGGCACAATCGGAACACAACCCGCGTTGGCAGTATTTGCAGAGACCTGCGGCGGATCTTTCGGGGTGATAGTAGCAGATCAACCTTACTCTCCGATCAGCTGCAGGACGAGTTTTCTCTGGCGCGGGCGATTATCAAAGTCCAGGTAGATGATCTGCTGCCAGGTGCCGAGGGTCAGCTGTCCGTCCACGAAAGGGACCGTCAGCGAGGGGCCGAGCAGCGCAGCCCGCACGTGGCTGTGACCGTTGCCGTCGTGCCAGCGGGCGTTGTGGGCGTACTCGCGGTTCACTGGCACGGTCTCGTCGAAGAGCCGCCGCAGGTCGCTCAGGGCGCCGCTTTCATATTCGATGGTGGTCAGCGCGCTCGTTGAGGATGGGCAGAAGATGGTCGCGGTGCCGGAAGCCAGCCCGCTTTTTGAGATCAGCTTGGCAACTTGATCGGTGATGTCGTGGATGTCCGCGTCGCCGCGAGTGCTGAGGGAAAGGGAGAAGTTTTGTACAGGCATAATATATGTCATTGCGAGGAGGAGCATCGCGACGACGACTGCGAAGCGTGCCTGTGGCAAGCAATCTCCATTTAGCGGGGGATTGCTTCGCCAGCGAACGGCTCGCAAAGACATACCAATTATATCTTTTCCACCGGATGCCTCAGCACGGTTTTGAGCTTGACCGGGTCCGCTTTACGCGGGTCGCCAAGGTAGATCTCGTGATGCTTTCCGCCCAGTCCCACGCAGTCACGGTAACCATTCTCCTGGGCGAAGGCTCGCATCCGCTCGACGGTGGCGGGCTCGGTGGCGTAGGGACCGACATGCATCGTCTGCACGCACAACCCTTCCGCGAAGTTCACGAGCCGCAGCTTCGACAGGGCAGGGGCATCGCCGCGTTTCTTCCGGACCTGCTCCAGACCTTCGTCAAAGAGCTCCTGTGTGATGACCTCCGGCTGCATGATCATCAACGTGTAAAACCAGTTGTCTTTGACCGTGATGTCGAAGACACCGTCCTCCACCCACCACAGTCCCTCCAGCGCCATGACGGGATAGTCGACCGCATTCGTCTTGCGCTTCTTGAGCATGAATTTGAGGGTGTAGGAAATCCCGTACAAAGCCTGGGTTGCGTCCGCGAAGGAAGGAGATTTGCCGGGCTCGGATCCCTTTTCGATCGCGCCGTCGATCATGGCGAACTGCAGGTTGGGGACCTGCACGATTTCCACTTTCTTTGCGGAAGGCTGGTAGAGATGTTTGAACTGTTTTTTTAGGTCGAGTACTTTCATGATGGTTTTCCTTGTTTATGACTTGTGCCACAGGTATAGCAATATCGATTGTGCACGCAAATCGTCCCGCCGCATTCCGGACAGGTCCATCTGACCTTTTCATTCGCGACGAACTTCCGAATTCCAAGTGTTCGAATGTTCTCCAGGTTCTCGAGCATGCTCATCCCATATTTGGTCCGATATCGTTTGTCCAGATCTTTCAACCGGGCACACGGCTTTTCACATTGAAAGCAAAATGCTGGTTTGGAATTTTGGATGATTTCACAGTTCTTGATCTTGCAGCTTACGCAGTAGGTGGGTTTGTCGACGTCGCTGCCTCGACAGCCGGGACACTTCTTTTTCTCGCGCAAATATCCCGAGCAAATGCCGCAATTCATTCCGCAGGGTGCAATGAGTGAGATCTTGGTTAGAGATGCCATGATGTTTTCCTCAATTCGCAGAGACTCGCTTCAAAATGCGTTGGATGAAAAAGGTCAATCCCTTCGATGGAGCTTTCTTCTGGCTGAAGTCCCAATCCTTCCAGGCCATCCACACCGATTCGGGAACGAACTGTCCATCAGGGTTCGCCTTGCCTTCCACAACGTTGAGCATCTGCTTGAAGCGTTTATCCTGCCGCGCCCAATCGAAGAGACTCAACACATCGAGGACATGCAGGATGTCGTACCAGAACAGCGGGGCTTTCAGCTTGCGGAAGTCCGTGCCCATGAAGAACATGTACGGATGTTTCTCCTGGCTTTGCTCCCAAAGCGAGAGCAATGTTTCCACTCCAACCTTTGCCGATTTGCTCTTTTGCGAATGTGCCATAACCTTCAGCATCACCAGCGTCGCGTAGGGACAGGGATCCTCCTTCCGGCCGGGGCCGCGGAACTTTCCCAGCTCCGGCGAGACCGCGCAGGGCCAGCCATTCTCACGGACGAGCCCGTCCAGATATTCGACAGCCGTCTGCACGCGTGGATCATCTCTCATACCCATCTGGATCAGCGACGAAACGATGACCGGTGCGTCGCACAGTGCCCAGGCCCATTCATCCTTGCCGCTCCCGCCAAAATGGACGGGGACGTTCGTGGGCAGCTGGAAAGGTCCCTGTTTGGATTGATGCTTCATGACTTTCTGCACGATCCTTTTCACCGGCGGGTCATCCACGTTCAGCCCCAGGTCTGCAATGAATGACAGCTTGTGGAACGGCTGGCTCGCGGACCGGTGACTGTTGAGCACCGTGCCGGGCCAATCGGCCAGCTCGCCCAGCAGGGACTTGATCTTCGGGTCGGCCAGCATCGCCTTGCGCGCCGCGCGAACCTCCGGATCGGATTCAGCTTGCCCGAGCAGGTCGATGCGCGTCCGATATTCAACCCAGGCTTCGCCTTGCAGGAGCCATTCGATGGTTTTCTGATTCATGATTTATATTTCCTTTGCGTAGCTTCGATCCATTCCATGACCATCACCCGTAGCGCAGGCGGTTCCAGCACTTCGACGGCCGGCCCGTAGGCAAGCGTCGTGCTGGCCGCCCACTCGAGGGTCGGCGCGACAAGCGTGACCACCACCGAACCATCGGCTTGCGGCTCGACCGTTTCCCAGTAGGAATGGTTGCCCGCCAGCAGGGTCGTGAACTCCGCCTCGAAGCGCAGACGAGCAGTGATCTTTGGCTGGGCTTCGGTTTCCTTCTTCAGATGTTCCCGCAGGTTGAAATCGGGCGCGGGCGTGAAGGTCGTATCGAGCAAAGCAATGTCAACGATGCGATCCACGCGGAATGTACGGACTTCCTTTCTCACGTGACAAAACCCGATTGCGTACCACCAGCCCCAGCGATGGACGAGGGCATACGGATCCAGTCCCCGCTGCGACGGGTGGGGGACCTGGCTGGTCTGGTAGGTCATCTCCACACTGCGGTGTTCGCGGATGCCGCGGCGCAGCTTCTCGAGGGCCGGGGTCTGAGCCTTCAGGTCGGCGCGGTTCATCCCGGTTGCCACCAGCGACTGCCGGGCCCAGGCCACCTCCCGGACCTGTTCCTCAGGGAGCAGGTTTTCGAGCTTGGCCAGGGCGCCGCGCGCCGCTTCCCGGTACAGGTCGCCCCACAACTCCTGCACCAGGCCGGTTCCCAGCACCACGGCGACGGCTTCTTCGAGCGTAAAGACCAGAGGCGGCATCTTGTAACCTCGCACCAGTGAAAATCCGCCGTAAGGACCGCGCTCGGAGTATACCGGGATGCCCATTTCGTCGAGCATCTCGAAATAGCGGTGGACGGTGCGCAGGGAGACGCCGAGCTTCTCCGCCAGTTCGGCGGCCTTCTGGTTGGGCTGGTTCTGCAGGAGAAAGATCAATGTGATCAGCCGGGTGGCGGTATTGGACAAGTGTCACATCCTGGAAAAGTATAAGGCGTATATATGTCAAATTATGACATATATACGCCTGGTCGATTTCGTCCGTTTATCACGAATTTGGGTGCCTTAACTCACCTGCTGTCCGCCCCGTAGGATGATCATCCTTCGACGGTCCTTCGACCATCCTTCGACCATCCTTCGACTCCTGCTCTCGCCGCCGTCCCTCGCGAAGCATCCCTGTGGGACGGCGGCGCTAACCGCCCACACCTTCGCCGTCCGCGGCGAAGGGAGCAAAAAGGCTGTCCTCGTCTTACCATCCTTTTACCGTTCCCTTACCATCCTCTTACTGGCAAATGACAGGCATCCCCGGTTTACGGGTTCCCTACCTGTCTACTTGTTTACCTGTCTGCTTTTTACCCTTTCCCCCGACGAATTACATTCCACCCGTACTTTTCCTGTAACCTGTCCATCACTTCCTGCAGCTTGCGCTCCTTCTCCGAGTGGAAATCCCACAATCCCAATTGTCGGATCGGCTGTCCCAGCCCGGTCACGCCCACGCCGATCAGCCGCACCGCCTGATTGGGCTTGCGCACCGACCTCATCAAATCCAGTGCAACTTTCTCGATCTCGTCATCCTGGTCGGTGGGACTGTTCAGGGTGGTCTGGCGCGTCAGGGTCGTGAAGTCCGGCCAGCGGATCTTCAGCTTGACCGTCCTGCCGGCCAGGTTGTTTCTGCGCAACTGCGCGGCCACTTCCATAGCCATCTCGTGCAGGGTCTTTTCCAAAACCTTGTCATCCCGCACATCCCGTGAATACGTGATCTCCTGGCTGATGGATTTCGTCTCATGCTCGGTGACGATCGGGCGGTCGTCGATGCCCTTCGAATGCCTTGCCAGATCGCGCCCGTTCTCGCCGAACATGCGGACCAGCTCGCTCTCGGGCCACTTCGCGATGTCACCGATCGTGTGGATGCCCAGCTCGGTCAGGCGTGCCGACGTTTTCGGGCCGACGCCCCACAGCATCTCGGCGGGCAGCGGGGCCAGGAAGGCCGCCTCTTCTCCAGACGGGACGACGGTCAGCGCGTTCGGAGGCTGGACCTCTCCTTTATCTTTGATCTCGCGCAGTCGAAGCGCCTTGCCCACCTCGGTCGCGATCTTTGCCAAGAGCTTGTTCGAGGCGATGCCAATGGAGCAGGGGAGCTGCAGTTCCTCGCGGATGCGGGCCTGCAAGTTGCGCGCGATCTCCTCCGGCGCTTCCTGAAGGTCGCTGATATCAAGAAAGGCTTCGTCGATGGAGATCTGTTCGAGCAGGGAGGTGATGTCATGCAGTCGCTGCATCACCTGTTCCGAGACCTCGCTGTAGAGTGAGTGACGCGAGGGGACGATGATCAGGCCCGGGCAGAGGCGCAGCGCGCGCCCCATCGGCATCGCCGAGCGGACGCTCATCCGCCGGGCCGCGTAGGAACAGGAAGCCACCACGCCGCGTTCGTCCGGCTTCCCGCCCACGGCGAAGGCCTTGCCGCGCAGTTCGGGGTTACGCGTCTCCTCCACGGCGCAATAGAAGGCATCCAGATCGATGTGAAGGATGGTACGTGGCATGGTTTCCATTATAAGGAAAAAAGAGTCATTAAGCTGATATTGAACATTCCTTCGAGAAAAGTTATACTAGAGGCGTATAGTCATTAGGACCCACAGGCGACGCTTTCAGAGGGCGTCCTAACGGGAACATTTGCCATTATTTGAACGTATTAATGAGTTGGAAGACCGGAGGAGAATCCTATGAAATCGAAATTGCAAGTCTCATCAATGCTGTTGCTCATTGCGTTGGTGCTGTCGTTTGTGCCTGCCGCGGCCTTGCCCGAAAGTGCCTCTGCCGCACAGACGTGTACCGATCGGGCCCAGTTTGTCGCCGACGTAACTGTCCCTGATGGCACCCGCTATGATCCCGGTGCAACCTTCACCAAGACCTGGCGATTAAGGAACACGGGCACCTGCACCTGGACCACCTCGTACACCATGGTCTTTGATTCCGGCACGCAGATGGGCTCCACCGCTTCGGTGACTTTCCCGAATAGCGTGGCACCCGGCGCGACCGTCGACCTGTCTGTAAATATGACTGCGCCGAGCAGTGCCGGTCACTATATTGGTTACTGGAAATTCAAGAATGCCAGCGGCGCCATCTTTGGCATCGGCGTCAACGCCAATAAAGCCTGGTGGGTCGAGATCAACGTCACCGGCACCACACAGGGCGGCGTCGCGTATGACTTCACCGCCAACGCCGGCTCCGCAACCTGGTCGAGCGGTGCGGGCGGACTTTCCTTCCCGGGCACTGACGGCGAGGCGAAAGGCTTTGCCCTGAAGCTCGATAAGCCTAACTTCGAGAGCGGTGTGGTTGCTTCACAGCCCGGCCTGCTTTTCTACCCTCACCAGATTACAAATGGATTTATTCAGGCGCGTTACCCTGATTTCACCGTTCAAAACGGCGACCGCTTCCAGGCGACTGTGGGCTGTCAGGCCGGCGCGACCTCATGCTACGTGGCCTACCGCCTCGACTACGAGGTCGGCGGCACGATCCGAACTTTCTGGACCTTCCGTGAGAAATTCGAAGGCTGGACCTACAACGCCAACCTCAACCTGAGTCCGTTGGCAGGACAGACGGTCAAGTTCATCCTGTACATCTCCGCCTGGGGCTCCCCGGTGGGAGACCGCGCCCTGTGGGGCAACCCGGTCATCGCACGCGCCGGCTCGACGCCTCCTCCGCCGGTGACAGGCACGCCTCCGACCGCTACTCCGTCAAAGACGCCCGGCCCGGTGACGGTCACTGTGCCGCCTTCCTCCTGTGACAAGGCACAATTTGTTGCCGACCGAACCGTCCCCGATGGAACGGTCATGGCTCCGGGCGCGACCTTCACGAAGACCTGGCGCTTGAAGAATGTGGGCTCGTGTGCGTGGAGCACGTCATACCAACTGGTATTCTTCAGCGGCGAGCAGATGGGCGCGGCAACTTCAGCAGCCTTCCCGCAGAATGTCGCCGTCGGCCAGACCATCGATATCTCGATCAACATGACCGCGCCTGCCGCGGCCGGTTCCTATCGCGGCTACTGGATGTTCAAGAATGCCAGTGGCGCGCTCTTCGGGATCGGCGCCCAGGCCAACAAACCCTGGTGGGTGGACATCCGTGTCTCCGGCCCGACCGTAACCCCGGGTGGACCGACCCTGACACCCTCCCCGACCGGCGGCCCGACCGTCACTCCCTCCGCCGGGACCGCCTACGACTTTGCCTCCAATGCCTGTGCCGGGACCTGGTACAGCGGCGCGGGCCAGCTTCCCTGCCCGGGCACGGACGGGGATGCCAAAGGCTTCCTGCTGAAGATCAGCAATCCCAAACTCGAAACCGGAGCGACCGACAGCCGGCCGGGCATTGTCACGTTCCCCCAGAACGTGCAGAACGGATATATCCAGGGCTTCTTCCCGCCCTTCAAAGTGCAGAGCGGCGACCGCTTCCGCTCGATCATCAACTGCCAGGGCGGCGCGACAACCTGCTACGTGGCTTTCCGGCTGGATTACCAGACCGGCAGCGATCCCATCAAAACTTTCTGGGGACCCTTCCTCGAAAGGTATGAAGGCCAATACTTTTCCGTCGATGTGGACTTAACCCCCCTGGCCGGCAAGGATGTCAAATTCGTTTTGACCGTGCTCTCGGCAGGTGTTGCCACGGGCGACCGCGCCCTGTGGGTTGGTCCGATCATCTATCGCCCTGGTAGCAGCTCTGCCCTGCCTGATCTGACGATCACGCAAATGAAAGTGGAATTGCAAAATCCCAGCTGTCTGATGCCAGGCGATACTTTTGGCTTGCGTGCCTCGGTTACCAATAGTGGCCAGGCATCTGCTGGTAGTTTTGCCGTCAAAACAGGCGATGCGCAACAAACAGTAAATGGATTGGCAATTGGAGAAACAAAGATTGTCTTTTTCCCGGGTTACAGCAATCCAAGTAACAGCCCAGTAACAGTAATTGTTGACTCTGGCGGTGCCATTGCGGAAAGCAATGAACAGAATAACTCGCGCACTGAAACGTTGTTTGTACAGACACCAACACCGCCGGTACCCTGTACCCCCACTCCAACTCCTGCATCGACTGTTACACCAACTGCCACGCCAATCGCTTCACCGACCGGTACGCCGACCGTCACGCCGACGAATTCATCAACTACCTATCAAAACACGAAATATAATTTCAAATTTACGCTTCCACCGGGCTCAAATATTGTGAGCCAATCAGATACGAATGGACAAGTGTCCCTGCCGCTGGTCACGGCAGGGACTAATCTTATATCGAAGGACCTCCGGGTCAGCGTCGTCGAGGGGGCGAATCCCTGTGTCAGCCCCTGGGCTGAAAATCCGACCTCCTCTGAAAATGTGACGATCAATAACATTCCGTTCCTTAAGCAAAGCGGTCAGGGCGCTGCAGCGGGCA
>JBAVVF010000201.1:0-5223 GCA_049697155.1 Anaerolineales bacterium | reverse complement strand
GTCCATGGCCCGGAATTCAATGTCGGAAAGTTTCATGGCAAAATTTTACCCCTCCTTACACATCAGGAGGGGTAACTGATCTTAGCTACAGAGCGCACAGAGAAGAATGAGGATTTCGCGAAGATCTCAGGAGCTACTCCGGAATGGATGCTGCCACTGTCAAACCCATTGCCTGCAGCATGTCTTCGTTGTTGCTGAACTTGAAGTCTTCCAGTCCCTGCTTCTTGGCCTCGGCCAGCTCGATGGCTTCGAGCTTTTTGACGTCGTCCTTCGAAACGACCGGCTTGTTCAGGCTTTTGAGCTTCTCGGCCAGCGCTTTCAGATTCGGCTCGGCCGGCTGTTTGGTCTGCAAATATCCCCAGACGGCCTTCGAGGCGTTCGTGCCGTCCTTGCGGGCATAGCCGACCAGCCCGGTGCTGGCCTGACGCGACCAGCCGCCGACGAAAACGTCCTCGACGGGCGATTCGTAGGAAATGCCGTCGATGGGGAAGCGCGGATTGGGATCCTTGACGAACTCATTCCATTCGACCGGCAGTCCGAAAGTATCATCCACTTTATCGCCGATGGCAAAGATGACCGTTTCCACGTCCAGCCGGCGCTTGTTCCCGGTCCCGCGGGCTTTTGTGTCGCCGTTGGCTTCCACCAGGATGTTATCCTCGAGCTCGACCTGTGTCAATTTGCCGTCCTCGTCGCCGATCATTTGAACGGGCGAGGCCAGAAACTCGAAGCGGAAGCGAGTGTCGGATACTTTGGGCAGCGCCTTCGGGAGGGCCTCCAAAATGGTGGTGCGGGCCGCTTGCGGGTCCTGGTGAACGGCCTGCATGATCGGGGTGACGCGCTGGATCTCGGCATCCAGGGCCGCGATATCCAGGTTATCGATCACATATTCCATTTCCTTCTTTTCGAACTTGACCTCGGCGGGACCGCGCCGGACGACGGCCACGACCTCCTCCACCTTGCGCTCGCGGATCAGATAATGCGCGATGTCGAGCATCACATTGCCCGCCCCGATGACCGCACAGCATTTTCCAAAACGGAAGGGGCGCTGGCTGAACGGCGGCAGGTTGTTGTAATAATAAACAACATCCTTGGCGTGATAAACGCCCTCGAACTCCTCACCCGGCAGTCCCAGCCATTTGGTGCCCTGCGCGCCGACCGTCACCAGGATGGCCTGAAAGCCCAGGGCGCGCAGGTCGGCCAGTGTCAGATCACCCTGCGCGCCGACCGAGACGTTTCCATAGTAGTCCAGTTTGGGCAGGTCGAGCACCTGCCGGAACTGCTTGCGCAGCCCGTTCTTCATTGTGTACTTGTTGGGATAAATTCCATACTCTGCGAGTCCGCCCGGTTTAAGATCACGATTGAATAAGGCAACCCGTGCACCCTGATTGACAAGTTCGCGTGCACCGAATAACCCCGCCGGTCCCGCGCCGATGACGGCGACATAATATTGACTGGTCACAACACCTCCAAAAGATACCCTGAGTTCCAATAATAACTGGCTGATTATAGCCAAAAAGAATTTCCCAGACAAGACGGGCAAACCAGCCTTTATGAAACGCTTATATTTCGAGATTTACCGATTGTTTCACCACGGAGAGCACGGAGAACACAAAGTTCCTGTTTTTCCTCAGTGAATCTCAGTGAACTCTGTGGTGACAGGATCGCGAACCACAGCCTCAACCCTGTCCATTCCCGGTGCTTTCGAAACGGTAAGGCGGCGAAAATCGTTCCGCCCGAAGGGGCAACCTATGTTAAGATTGCAGAATACTTCAGCTAACAGGTCGTTTTTGCAGCAATTTGGTTATGGCTGATCAACATTTGGGAAATCGGATTACCACCCATAGTGAGGATTTCCATGTCTACCCCCGCTTCCAACCAGAGTGAACAGAGCAAGATGAAGAAATTGATGTCGGGAGATGCGAACGACGCGATCCGCTCCAGGCTGCCGCGCGGCAATGGCCCCGCGCTGCGTCCGGCCCCGGTCGCCGACAAAAAGGCTCCGGCCGCTACCTCGCCTAAACCAAGATTGGACCTCTCACGCTTTAAGTTCCTGCCGGCGTTCTGGACCATCGCCAGCATCATGTCCATCACGGTGAATATCATCCTGCTTGTGGTACTGCTCATCACGCTTCAGATGCTTGGGACGATTCAACTGACCGCCGACGACCAGGTTTCCGGCCTGCTGGGCGGGCTGTATACCAACTTCGTCAAAATGGATGCCGCCAACATCCGGACGAACATTCATGTTGAGAAAGAAATCCCGGTCCAATTCAGTCTAAACGTGAGCGGGCCCACCAATGTGACGCTGAGCCAGGACGTGACGATTCACGGCGCGCTCGTCACCGTGGAAACAGGCGGGCTGAACATCGTCAACGCCCGTGCGACGATTGTCCTTCCACAGGATACCGTTTTGCCGATCAACATTCAAAACCTGGTGGTGCCCGTCGATCAGAAGGTGCTGGCTGTGCTGGATGTGCCGGTGGATATTCCCCTGGACCAGACGGAACTGCACGAACCCTTTGTGGGCCTGCAAAAAGTCGTCGAACCCTGGTATTGTCTCGTGGAACCCGAGGCGGTGTTCAACGGCCTGCAGGTCTGTTCTCCAGGCGCAAACCCTGCGCAGGCGGAACCTGTCGTTCCATGAAGAATAACCTGACCCGGATCACGCTTTCCAACGGACTCAAAGTTCTTATCAAGGAAATTCACAGCGCCCCGATCACCTCGTCGTGGTTGTGGTATCGCGTCGGTTCACGGGATGAGGTGCAGGGGCGGACCGGCGTCTCACACTGGGTCGAGCACATGCAGTTCAAAGGCACGCAGCAGTTCCCGGCCAATATGCTCGACAAAGCCATCTCGCGCGACGGCGGCACCTGGAATGCCTTCACCTACATGGATTGGACGGCCTATTTCGAGACGATGCCTTCCGACAAGATCGACCTGGCCCTGCGCCTCGAAGCGGACCGGATGGTGAACAGCCGTTTCGCGCCCGAGGAGGTCGCCTCCGAACGAACCGTGATCATCTCCGAGCGCGAGGGCAACGAGAATGAACCGCTTTTCACTCTTGGGGAAGCCATTCAGCAGACTGCCTTCCGCATTCATCCTTATCATCATGAAGTCATCGGCGATATGGCCGACCTGCGCGCGCTGAGGCGCGACGATTTATACGATCACTATCGCACGTTCTACGTGCCTAACAATGCGGTCATGGCCGTGGCAGGTGATTTCGAGACACAGTCCATGCTGGGGCGCATTCGCGAGTTGTTCGAACCGATCCCGGCCGGACGTGAACCGGCCAGGCTGTCCCGACCCGAACCGCCTCAGAATGGCGAGGTGCGGCTTTCGGTGGAGGGCCCGGGCGCGACCTCCTACGTTCAGGCCTGCTACCGCTTCCCGGCCGCTTCTCACCCCGACTTTTTCCCCCTGAGCGTGCTCGACAGCCTGCTGGCCGGTCCCAGCAACCTCAACATGTTCAGTGGAGGCATTTCCAACAAGACCTCCCGTCTTTATCGCGCCCTGGTGGACAAGGAATATGTGGTCGGTGTGCATGGCGGCGCGCAGGCCACGGTCGATCCGTTCATGTATACGATCACCATGACCATCCATCCGAAACGCAAACCTGAAGAAGCCCTGGCCGCTCTGGACAGGGAACTTCAGCGGGTGAGGGACGAAAAGGTCACCAAAGAGGAGATCCGGCGCGCCATCAAGCAGGCCCGGGCCATCTTTGCTTATGGAAGCGAGAACATCACCAACCAGGCCTTCTGGCTGGGCTATGCGGAAATGTTTGCGGATTACAGCTGGTTCGAAACCTATCTTGACAGGCTGGCGGCCGTGACCGTGAAGGACATTCAACGTGTCGCAAATGAGTACTTCCGGCCCCAGAGCCGGGTGGTGGGAACCTTTGTCCCGCTGGATGGGAAGGCACGATGACAGGCAAACTCAAGTCACTGCCCGGCCCAGACGATATTTATCGCGAGGTGCTGCCCAACGGCATCACGGTCATCACGCGTTCGAACTTCAACAGCCCATCCGTGGTCGTGGCGGGATTTTTCGAGGCCGGGGCGTTACTGGATCCCGATGAGAAACTGGGACTGGCGGAATTCACGGCCAGCGCGCTGCTGCGCGGTACTCGCAAGCGCAGCTTTGACAAAATCTACAATGACCTGGAATCGGTCGGTGCAAGCCTCGGGTTCAGTTCGGGTGTCCACAAGTCCGGGTTCAACGGTCGTTCCCTGGCTGAAGATTTGCCCCTGCTGCTGGGCCTTCTGTCCGAGGCGTTGACCGTGCCGAGCTTTCCCAAAGCCGAGATGGAACGGCTGCGGGCCCAATTCCTGACGGGGCTGGCCATCCGCGCCGAGGATACCTCGGACATGGCCTCGATGGTCTTCGATCAGATCCTGTACAAGGGTCATCCTTACAGCCGGCCCGAGGATGGATACCCTGAAACCGTTCAAAAGATCAGGCGTGAAGACCTGGTGAGATTTCACCGCGAGCACTACGGTCCGCGCGGGATGGTGATCGCGGTCGTCGGGGCGGTCAAACCGGAGGAAGCCATCAGACAGGTGAGACGCGCGTTGGGCGGCTGGCAGTCCAGAGGTCAGAAGGAAACACCGGAACTGCCTCCTTTAAAGCTGATGAAGAAAACAGTCAGCCGGCATTATCGGATCGCGGGCAAATCCCAATCCGATCTGATCATCGGTACGAACGGTCCCATGCGCCGCGATCCTGAATTCATGTCCGCTTCGATTGGCAACAACATTCTGGGGCAGTTTGGGATGATGGGACGGATCGGCGACGTGGTCCGTGAAAAATCAGGATTGGCCTATTACGCCTATTCGAGCCTGAATGCCGGGCTGGGGCCGGGCTCGTGGGAGGTCAATGCCGGCGTGAGCCCCCAAAATGTAAAGAAAGCCTCGGGTCTGATCGTGGATGAGCTGAAGCGCTTTGTGCAGGAAGGTGTCACAGCCGGGGAGCTCGCTGACACGCAGGCCAACTTCATCGGGCGTCTGCCTCTTTCACTCGAGTCCAACGGGGGAGTGGCGAGCGCGCTGTTGAATATCGAAAGGCATGACCTGGGACTGGATTACTATCAGCGTTATGAGGGTCTGGTCAGTGAAGTGAGCAGTGAAGATGTTTTGAACACGGCCAGGAAGTTCATCGACCCAGAGAGACTGGCCATTGCCGTGGCGGGGTCGTGAGTCGCACGAGCAGTAATCAGTGTTCAGT
>JBAVVF010000200.1:0-2546 GCA_049697155.1 Anaerolineales bacterium | reverse complement strand
ACCTCTTTATCGGCATTATGCAATGAGACCGACCAGCGATAGAGGTTCGGATGATCGAAGTGCCAGAGTTTGGGAGCTTTCACGATGGCAGTGATCTGAATTTCAGCACTGTCCTTTGCGGCGACACGAACAGGAGCCGAAAGGGGAGATAACAGCACAGATTGGCCATTGGCCCCATCCAAAAGATCAGCCAGGACTGTGCCCTCCAGGGTACCGTCTGAGGTGTTGCTGACGGTGATCGTAGCCGTCACAGTCGCGGCATCAGCTTCGTCCATTCCGGTTAGATGCGGAACGGAAACAATTTGCTGGCGCGCTATGTATGCCTGGCTGGTCACCTCCAATGAGACATCACGCGTGATGCCGCCATAGTTCCACCAATCGAACGACCAGTCAGGGGTGATGATGACCGGGATGCGGTTCATTGTCCGCAGGTTATCGACCTGGATCGCGACGATGTTCTCTGCGCCAGGCTCCACGAGAGAGGTAACATCGAACTCAAAGGATGTATACCCACCTTCATGCTGGCCCAGGTATTGACCGTTCAGCCACACGCGCGCCAGATAGAAGACCGCATCAAACTTCAGCCGCAAGTGGGCATTCTCCAGTTCGGAAGGCGCTGCAACTGTTCTGCGATACCAGGCCAGTCCTTCATACCCGGAATATTCGGGCATGACGTTCCAGGTATGGGGCACATTGACAGTGGCCCACGACGAATCATCATAGTCGGGGTCGAACCATCCCTGTTTTTCCCCTGCTCGATCCCTGTCGATGGAAAAGCGCCACTCTCCGGATAATGGGATCGAAACAGGGAGAACCGCGGGGATGGGATCAGCAGACATTGTTGCAGCCTCGGATGGAGTCGGTTCGGCGGTTGGCATTGCGCCACAGCGGAACGAGATAAAGGGAACTATTGCCGTCAGGAACAGGGCAATGCCGCGCCGGAGCATGGACTTCGTCATCGATTTCTTTCGAAGATCGTCGGGCGCTGAAGGGTTTGTCCGTTGATCCGGATGGGGATCGTCGGCCACTCCTCCATCACTGTAAGAATCTGACAACCCTCTTCGGTGACCAGAATTGTGTCTTCAGATTTTGTTCCTGTGATGGATGGATTCCAGGAATACACCTGTCCGATGGAAACAACTTCCTCCGAACGGCAGGTAGCCACAATTTCACGTGGTTCGTAGCCCGCCAGTCCGCCCTGATGATGTAACTGCCATTCATCCGGATAGCCAGCTTCAGCATAGGCTGTGGTGCCCCGCTTGAAGATTTCCCCCAACCGTTGCCCGGGCTGCGTGCTGGCAATGAAGGCAGCATCCACCTTTGCAACTGCCTCGGCCTTTTCCTTTAGTTCAGCGGGCAGGCGGCCAAAATGGATGAAACGCGTCAGCGAGCAGACCAGTCCCCACTTGCGTCCACATAGCACAAGCATGGCATACCGCTCAAGTTTCTTGTCTGTAGGCAGGGGATGACGAAATGAAAAAATACGTTCATCCGTGGCAACCAAGTTGACAATTGCCTGCACACCTCGTTTGCCGGTCTCGTGGCTTAGCCTGGCTGCAATATGATATTCACTTTGCCCCGGCCGCACCGCGCGGACGGCTATCTCCATGGCTCGCGCACAGAGCTTGCCCAGCCTTTTGAAACGCTTGATCTCGCCCTCGGTCAGGCTGGCACGCATCCGGGTGATGACGCCTGACAGATCGACACAGCCAGGCAAAGGGGAGTCTGAGCCGACTTTCAAGCCTCGGGCCAGAGGTTCCAGTGGATCAGCTCCGCTATGCCAGTCGGGCGCAATGATCTCCCAGCCTTGTCCGGTCAGTTTTCCCTCCCGGCTCAGGCGCGTAGTCTCAATGTTGTCCGTGATGAGAAAGCGCCCGTTTCTCGTGATAAGAAGCTGGGACATGCCATCACTGACAGCCGTGTTGACATAGGACGCGGCGCCGCAGGTTGCCCAGGCAAAACTGCTCACGCGCCTCAGCAGGAGAGCATCCAGGTTCTGACTCTGGAGCAAGGCCTGTATACGCTTTTGCTTTTCGCTGAATTCCGTCATGAGTGCAACTCCACAGGTCACGCGTCTTTCTGCGCCGACGAGGGGTACGTGGCCCCGGTAACTGCATTGATCATTGCCCAAAAGTTTTCCATGGGAGTATCCAACTGAACATTGTGCGTTGGGCCGATGATCAGACCGCCATCTTTTCCGATAGTTTCGAGCCGCAAATGCACCTCGGCCTCGACCTGGGCAGGTGTGCCAAACGGCAAAGTGTGCTGCTCATCTATTGATCCCCAGAAGCAGAGTTCCTTGCCGTATTGCTTTTTCAATTTAGCCGGATCCATGCAGGCCGGTTGAACAGGATTTAAAACATCCAGCCCGATTTCGATGAGTTCGGGAATGATCGGTTCGATCGCCCCGTCCGAGTGGTAGGCGACTTTAAGATCCGGGTTGATCTGTTTCAGCTCGGAAATGATATTTGCCATGCGGGGTTTCAGGAATTTTCGCCAGTGGCGCGTGGAGATCAACATGTTGGTTTGGCCGCCCACATCGTCTC
>JBAVVF010000199.1:0-3204 GCA_049697155.1 Anaerolineales bacterium | reverse complement strand
AGGTAAGCCTGCAACAGATCTACCAGTGGACTCTACAACTGCCGGAATTCGAGGATGACCCGTCGCTTGCGAACGATGACATCCTTTACGCAATCTATCAAGACTGGTTCGAGGAGAACATCAATGGATAACGAAAAGCTTAGTTTGCCCCAATACGACATTCCGGAGGACATCCAGAATGCCGTAACGATTACGACGCTGGATCGGCTCTATAACTGGGGCCGGCGTTCTTCCGTGTGGCCGCTCATGTTCGGTCTGGCGTGCTGCGCCATCGAAATGATCGCTGCGCAGGCCTCCCGCTATGACATGGCCCGCTTTGGCATGGAAGTCATGCGCCCCACCCCGCGCCAGGCGGATATGATGCTGGTCTCCGGCACGGTCACGAAGAAGATGCTTCCTGCCATCGTGCGCCTGTACAACCAGATGCCCGAGCCAAAATATGTCGTGGCGATGGGCGCGTGCGCATCAGGTGGAGGACCTTTCAAGGAGGGCTACAACGTCGTAGCAGGCATCGACAAGTTCCTGCCAGTGGATGTGTATATCCCTGGCTGCCCTCCCACCCCGCAAGCCCTGATCGCGGGCATGATCAAACTTCAGGAAAAGATCGACAAGGAATCTCTAAAGAAGGTCCGCTGGTATCGCAAGGGGCCGGATACTGTTGAGGTTCCCATTCCCATTCTTGGACCGGACCTGATCGACCCACGTCGCCACGCGGAGATCAAAGCGGCCGCCGCATCTGCAAAGGAAGGTGCATAATGGCAACTCCCGTTTCCACCCAGACCGTTGACCTGGCTGCCCGTTTCCCCGGCATTGTCACCGCTGAGGCGCGTCCGGGCTACGCGGGTTTCATCGTCGAAAAAGATAGCCTGGTGGAAGTCGCCACCGCCATCCGCGATGAATTCGGCTTCGACCTGCTCACTGCCGTCACTGCAGTGGACTACCTGCCCGACAACAAAATGGAAGTGGTCTATCACGCCTACAAAACCACCGGCGGACCCGGCCTGGTCTTTCGCGTGCAGGTGCCGCGCCTGGATCCGATTGAAGTCCCGTCCCTGATCAATGTCTGGCCGGGCGCTGATCTGCAGGAACGCGAAGCCTGGGATTTGATGGGCATCAAGTTCACCGGTCACCCCGACCTGCGCCGCATCCTGATGTGGGAAGGTTATGAAGGTCACCCGCTCCGCAAGGACTGGCAGGAACCTTTCTACGAAGAGGATGTCAAACCATTCAAGAGCCGCTGGCCCGAGGGCAAGCATGTCATGGCGGAAGAAAAGAATCCGTTCAGGGACAACGTGAAGTTCCCCGAGAATTTCGACCCCGAAAAATGGATCCCCGAAAATGATGAGATGCTCTACAGTTCGCTCAAGCGCTACACCGTGCAGAGTGAAGATGGCATGAACACCGACCGCATCGTCGTCAACATGGGACCGCAGCATCCGTCCACGCATGGTGTCTTTCGCGCGGCTCTCACGCTCGAAGGCGAAACCATTGTGGGTCTCAAACCGGTCGTTGGATATCTGCATCGTAACCACGACAAGATCGGCGAACGCAATACGTTCCTCCAGAACATGCCGTACACTGACCGCCTCGATTACTTCAACTCGATGAGCAATAACCTTGGTTATGCGATCGCTGTTGAAAAATTGATGAAGATCCCGGTGGCGGAACGCGCCGAATACATCCGCGTCATCATGGCGGAACTCAGTCGTATCCAGAACCACCTTGTGTTCATTGGTATGCTGCTCAACGATCTGGGTGCCATGTATACACCGGCCTTGTATGCCTTCGAGGAACGCGAATTAATTCTCGACATCTTCGAAGCTGTGGCCGGTTCACGCATGATGTGTAACTACCTGCGCTTCGGTGGTGTCGTCAGGGACGTACCGGATGATGTGCTGCAGAAGATCAAGGATCTGGTCTTTGATCGTCTGCCTGGCAAGACCGATGAAATGGATCGCCTGCTCAGCGAGAACGAAGTACTGGTTTCACGTTTGAAAGGCGTCCCTGTGATCGATGGCGAGACAGCGATCAAATACTCCGTAACGGGTCCCGTCCTGCGTGCCGCGGGCGTGCCCTATGACATCCGCCGCGCCGATCCGTACAGCATCTATGACCGCTTTGAATTCGACGTGGCTATGCGCCCCAACGGCGACCTCTACGACAACTATATCATCCGCCTGGATGAGATTCGTCAGTCACTGAGGATTTTGCAGCAAGCCGTCAAGCAGATCCCCGGAGGACCGATCAACTCTCAAAAACTGCAGTATCAGGTCCGCGTTCCGGCTGGTGAAGCGTATGGCCGCATTGAGTCGCCCAAAGGCGAGCTGGCGTTCTATGTTGTCTCGAACGGAAAGCCAAATCCGTGGCGTTATCATGTGCGTCCCGCTTCCTTTGTCAACATTACCTGCCTTGAGCAGATGTGTATCGGCACCAAGATCGCAGATTTCGTCGCGCTGCTCGGCGTGCTTGACATCGTGATGGGCGAACTGGATCGCTAAGAGGAGATGAACATGTACGGAAAAGGTATTCTTAAAGGCTTAGGTGTTACAGCCAAACGATTCTGGAACACGTATGTCGATGATATTTCATGGCTGATCCGTGGCAAGAAACGCTATAACACGGAGGAAGGCATTCGCCATCGCTCAAGCAAAGATGCACGCGGCATCTTCACGGTGCAATACCCCGAAGAGCAGTTGATCACGCCGGAAGAGTTTCGCTATGTGCCATTCCTTGTATATGATGAAGGCGCAGAAGGAAAGAAGGAAATTCGCTGCACTTCCTGCGGTATCTGCGCAAAGGTCTGCCCGCCGCAATGCATCTGGATCGTTCGCTCCAACGACCCGAACACCGGACGCCCGATCCCTGAGCCGACTGAGTTCTACATTGATGCGGACATTTGCATGAATTGCGGCTTCTGCGCGGAATATTGTCCGTTTGACGCGATCATCATGGATCACGATTTCGATATCGCTTCCTATGAACGCAATATTTACAGCCTGGAAAAGCTGCTCAAACCTGCCTCCTACTACAAGAGCATCCGCCCCCTCAATTATGAGATCAATGAGGCGGAGCGCAAGGCGAAGGAAGCTGCCAGGGCGGCAAAAGCTGCCGGCGCTGCTGCCACACCGGCGGCAGGGTCATAAAATATCCTGTCATTGCGAGGAGGAGCGTAGCGACTAGGCAATCTCACTTATTGTATGAGAG
>JBAVVF010000198.1:0-5291 GCA_049697155.1 Anaerolineales bacterium | reverse complement strand
GGGAACGTATTGGGAATAGTCCTCTCGCAGCTTCTTGTCGTCGGGAAGATCAGCGCGGTCCCAGATCGGTGAGATCTGCGGCCCGGCTGTCCCGTTGATCAGCGCCACTTCCGCGTTGACCAGGTCGACTGCCTCCGCCGGGGCCGGGTCAGGCAGTCCGAGCAACTGCGCCGCGACGGCGAAGAACGCCACGTTGCGCAGGGCGGGTTCTTCGAGCGGTGTGCCTTTCAACCCTTGATATTGCTGATAACTTGCATCGAGCATGGTGCTGGTGAGCGAGTTCAGGGTCGCGATGAACGCGTCGCGTTCCAGGTCGCGCAGCATTTTGTCGAAGAGCAGATGATAGACGTGATAGATCGAGTCGGTGGTGATGAACACCGGGTGCAGGTCATAGCGCCCCGCTTCGTAGACCTGGTAGAACTCGCGGTATTCAGCGGGCTTGGGCGGCAGGACGACGAATCCGTTCTGCGAGAGCAGCTGGCGCTGGCCGTCACTCAACTTGAAATCATTTGCATACTGAACGCCGGCCAGGTCCACCGGCAGCGTGTAATCGCCGCCGTTGAATGTCGCCGGCATATTGACTGCCACGGGTTTGAACGCCGCGAAGGCCGGCGCGTACACGCCCGCCGGCGGCGTGGGCAGATTGGCGCTGGCAGTCGGTGAAGCGGCCGGCAGGATTGCCTGTGTCGGCGCTGCAATGGGGCTGCACGCCACCGAGAGTACGATCAGGATGCTGACAACTGCCCATAAGGAACTGTGTTTGAGCTTCATGGCTTCTCCTTGGATAATGACTTATTTCTATCTCAACAGACGGTCAGAGAACTGAGGTATGGCGGAAAGAATGGGCTAAGTGGATCTCACCACGGAGCACACGGAGTCCACAGAGAAAACCTTTAAAAAATCTTCGTGGTGAACCTTTCCGGCCGCCCACATAATGATCCACGCTCCACATTCAATCCGTGAGAATCAACACGCGTCCATCCTGCCTGCGCGCCGGGACCATCAGGTTGAATGATTTCTCCAGTTCATGGACGACCGTGAAGCCGAATCCGTTCCATTCCCAGACCTTGAGATTCCGGGCCGGAGCAGAGGGCGGATCGTCGTATTTCCCCTCCAGTGTGACAAGGTACTGCCGGCCGTTTCCCTTCAAATCGACAGCCATGAATTGATTCACCGGTTCGGCCATGGCTGATCCCGCCCACAGCTCGCGGAAGACAGCCTGTTTCCAGCCGATCAGGATTATGTGACAGGATTGCCCACCGGAATCATGGAAGTTTTCAATGCGCCCGCCGTTGGGCAGCCATGCATCGACCGGCCACGGCTTGAACGGCCGCCAGACCAACAATGTGGCTTCGGGAAGTCCATCGCGGTTCAAGTCGGTGATCCGAGCCTGTCCGACGCGCCAGGCTTCGGGGCTTTGCCAGCGGATCTCGCTTCCCGTCTGAATGATCGCACGGCTGTTGGTGATTGTTAGCGTTTCCTGTGCGCCATCCCCGTCGAGGTCAGCCGAGGCTTCTGCTTCGATCGTTCGCCACGTCGATGGGATCGGAACGCGCTTCAGGGTCAGGTCGTCCAACTGCCAGGCGTGGATTGGGACAGGAGTGACGAGCATCAATGCTGCGAACGCGAACAATACAAGGGGGCGGCGGGGCATACTTCCATTATAAACTTGGTTCAGCGGTGCATCTTCCCGGCAGCCTGCTTCAAAACATCTGCGTTTACACCGCCTGATTTGCCTAGCAAATCATGGTTCGGTGCCGGGGTCTGCGTTCATCCGTGGTCTTTATAGGAACCATTCTTATCTGCCCGCGGAACAGGCTTGCCTGCCTGCGACATTTTGGGATACCATTGCCTTCGATACGTCGCCTATACGAAAACAGAGGTGAGCCATGAAAGCTGCCATCGCACTGCTCGCTGACTTCCCGACCCAAAATCTTGCCCGGCGCATGGTCTACGACTTGACCCGGCGCGCTCCGATCAGGTTCCTTGGCTCCCTGCTGCCGGCCCACGTCAGCCTCAAACAGCCCTTCGAATTCGAAAACATGGATGGGCTGGAAAGCTGGCTGGATGCATTCAGCCGGTCCATCCCGCCGTTCCGTATTGACCTCGACCATGTCTATTATGCCGAGTGGACGGGCTATGCCATCGTCGGGATGCATGTCCGTGAAACCCCGACCCTGCGCGAGCTGCACAATCGAATCAACCAGAAGCTCAAAGATGTGGTGAAGGACCCCTCCGCCGCGCACGACGGCGAGGAGTATGAATTCCATCTGACGATCGAGCTGGGCCCCACGGGAGACAGCAACCCTTACCGCGAGTTCTATGAAGCCCTTCCCGAAAAACAGCTCGACGTCTCCTTTCTGGCCGAGCACATCGCCCTGTTCTTCTACACAGATCCATTCGAAAATATGTCGTTCAACTGCCACAAGGTGCTGCCGCTAATAGCTATTAGCGGTTAGCGGTTGGCTATTAGCTAATCATCCATACCCTACATCGGTAACATTGTAAGCAAACCTCCTATTGCAGTAGAATAGGCTTCACCGGTTAGCAACCGCCACCAGGATAAACCACTTGAACCACACTCAGCTCTGTTGTCCTGCTTTCGGTTTTGTCCCGACCTCGTTCATTCAGCGATCAGCGTAGATACCATCTGGCTGGTCGTTTTTTTATTCCACCCAGACAAGGAGACCTTCATGCAAATGTTCAATCGTTCGATCTGGACCAGGGCGCTGGCCATTGCGCTCATCATGGCGCTCTTTACGTCCAGCGCTGCCCTGGCAGCCAAGCCCGTTGTCATCAAGACGCCGGTCAGCGGCGAGACGGTCAGCGGGATCTATCTTGTGACCGGATCAGGCGGCGGCGCCGCAACCCAGGTCCGCATCGACGGGGGAACATGGCAGGCCACCAGCGGAGGCAGAAACTGGACCTTCAGTTGGGACACGACTCTCTTCAACAACGGTGCACATACGGTCTACGCCCGCTATACCGACGGGACGGGCATGTCCAGTGTGAATGTCACCGTCTCCAACAGCAGCGGTCCGCGCCAGCCGGTCGCCGGTGAGGTGCTGATCAATGAGTTCGTCGCGGTCAACGGCACCGTCCAGACGACCGAGTGGGTCGAGCTGTACAACACCACAGCCGAGACGCTGGATATCGGCTCGATGTGGATCGACGACATCGCTGCCGGGGGCGGCGCCCCGAAACAGATTCCCGCCGGGACGACGATCGACGCCGGCAGCTATTACATCATGACGTTCAGTTCCTACCTGAACAACACCGGCGACGACGTGCGCCTCCTTGACGACGACGGGACGACCGTCTACGATGCCTACACCTACGGCGCATCCACAGCCGACATGAGCTGGTGCCGCAAACCCGATGGCGGCGCCTGGAGCGCCATCGAATGCTCTCCCACCCAGGGTGCGACCAACGAGCCGCCCCTCCCGCCCGGCACCTGGACGCCCGGAACCCTCGAAATCCATGTCCTGAATGTCGGACAGGGCGAGTCGCAGCTCATCATCGGTCCCACCGGAAAAACCCTGTTGATCGGCGTCTTCGAATCGAACTGGAACACGAACCAGGGCGCCACCTGGGTCGCCGGCGAGATCCGCCGGATCACCGGGAGCAGCCACCTCGACTACGTGATGGCCTCCCACTGGCATCTCGATCACATGGGTTATGCCGGCTACGGCGGCATCTGGTCACTGCTCGAACAGCAGGGCATCACTGCCGACGTCCTGATCGACCGCGACGGCGGTGAGTGGGTGGATTCCAACCACGACAACATCTGCGATCCTGATCTGGAAGTCGTCTGGCACAACGCCGGGACGACCTCCGGCACCGCCACCAACTGGGTCTGCTGGGTCGACGATCCCAACACCGTCGCCGGGCAGATCCGCCAACTCGCCCAGATCGGCTCCACCACGCAGATCGACCTCGGCCTGGCGAGCGGTCTGACGACCAAAATCGTGCAGGTCGATGCCCAGGGCGTGATGCAGGCGGACGGTGTCACACCGGTTGCAGGGAATCACACAGCCGATGCTTTGCCCACTTCTGAGAATGATTATTCGATCACCCTCTGGTTCAACTGGGGCAAGTTCGACTTCGTCGCCGGTGGTGACACGGACGGCGAATACGCGACCAGTGAGTTTGGTTATTCCTACAATGACGAGGAAACCGACGTGGCTGCCCGCATCGGTCAGGAAGTGGAGGTCATCTGGGTCAACCACCACGGTTCATCGCATTCGACCAATGCCACGTACGTTGCCACCCTCAACCCCGACGTGGCCATCGTCAGCCCGGGCAGCACCAACACGTACGGTCATCCTGACCAGACCGTGCTGGACCGCCTGTACAACAACGGCACCATGCGCTACTTCACGCAACTGGGCGATCCGACCCGTAATTATTATGACTCTGTGATCGTGAACGGGAATGTTGTCGTCCAGGTCACGAACGGCGTGGACTATACGGTCAATGGCGATCCGTACGTAGCGACCGATCCCGCCGGCGGACCGTCGAACCCGCGCACGCCCGTCGTTGGCGAGGTGCTCCTGAACGAGTTCCTGCCTGCCCCGCAGACGCTTTTCACGACTGAATGGGTCGAGCTTTACAACCCGACCGGCGCGTACCTGAACGTCGGCGGCATGTGGGTCGACGACCTCAATGCCGGCGGCGGCGCGCCCCGTCAGATCCCCGCCGATACGATCCTCGCCCCGGGCGGCTATTACGTCATGGAGATGGTCAACTACCTGAACAACACCGGCGATGACGTCCGCCTGCTTGGCATGGACGGGGCCACCCTCTTCGATACGTACACCTACGGCAGTACGGTTTACGACCGATCCTTCTGCCGCATCCCGAATGGCGGCGCATGGACATCCAACTGCACCGCCACGAAGGGTCTGCCGAACCAATAAAGATTATGTAATTCTGAGCGCAGCGAAGAATCTCGCCGCGAAGCGGCGGATACCCTGAATGGTATATGATCAGCCGGCCCTTGCACGAAGAGCCGGCTGATTTTTCCCCTGTCGCCTGGCAATGCCCAAACAAACCCATCTCCAATCCGTGCTCATCCGTGCAATCCGTGGCAAAAGTCTTCACAGATCGAATTCGTGGTGTATGATATCTGAATAGAAACCATGACCTTATCCTCCCCTCTCGTTCAAGCTGTCACATCCCATCCGCTCGGTCTGTGCGGACAGCATGATCCGGCAAAAGTTGTGAGCAGCGTTGCATCCCTTGAGCGCCGACTAAATATCCTAACCTTCGGCGCAGTCCTGGACCTCAAC
>JBAVVF010000197.1:0-2445 GCA_049697155.1 Anaerolineales bacterium | reverse complement strand
CTACTACCTCCCGGTCTTTCCGTGAGGAATTGGTGCTTGGACAGAAGTAGCCGAACCAAAGGTTATCTCAAAACACACAGCGCCTCACGTTTCCGTGAGGCGTTTTTGTTTACCCTGCTTCGTTTGTGCAGCACTCAGCGCGAAGCAAGCGATCAAAGGAGAACAACTATGCCAGACTCGAATCAAACCCTTGTCATGAAGTTCGGCGGCACATCCGTTGGTTCAGTGGATGCGCTGACCCGGGCGACTCAGATCATCAAGGACGCGCGCGCTCGATACCCGCGCGTCGTGGTGATTACTTCTGCAATGTCGGGCGTGACTGATCTCCTCCTGAAATCCGCCATGCTGGCCGCCCAGGGAAACGTTGATTCGCTGCCAGGCGCGGAAGCGACGTTGAGGGACAAGCATTTCTCCGCCGCAGACGCGCTCATCAGCGATGAAAAACTGCGCGAAGGCATCAAAGGGGAAATCAGCTGTCTGATTGAATCGCTGATCGACCTCTGTCGGGCCATCGCTGTACTTGGCGAAGCCAGTCCGCGGGCTCTGGATGCCGTTGCTTCACTGGGCGAACGGATGAGTGTCCGTCTGCTGGGTGCGGTGGCAGAAAGCGCGGGAGTCAGGACGAAAGCCATTGAGTCCAGCGAGTTTGTCGTGACGAACTCACACTTTCAAAATGCAAATCCGGACTTCCAGGCAACGGCCCAGCGAACGCGTCAATGCCTGGAGCCGCTTTTCAGCGACGGCATTGTCCCGATCACCACAGGCTTTATCGGCGCGACGCCCGAAGGTGTGATCACCACCCTGGGACGCGGCGGGAGCGATTATTCGGCCGGCATCATCGGCTCGGTCCTGCCCGCCGACGAAGTCTGGATTTGGACGGATGTCGACGGTGTCATGACCGCCGATCCGCGCCTGGTGGCTTCTGCAAAGACATTGCCCGAGATCAGCTACAGTGAGATTGCCGAGCTGGCATACTACGGCGCCAAGGTGCTGCATCCGAAAACCATCCGTCCGCTCGTGGAGGCCGGGATTCGACTGCGTATCTGCAACACATTCAATCCGGCTCATCCCGGCACCCGGCTGATCTCAAATGGACACTCCAACGGGAAAGTGAACAAAGCCGAACAAGTGATCAAAGCCGTTACGGCCATCCGCAAGCAAAAGCTGGTGACAATCGAGGGGCGCGGGATGCTGGGCGTCCCGGGCGTGGCAGCGCGGGCTTTCGGAGCCGTTGCCTCCACGGGGACGAGCGTACCGCTGATCACGCAGGCTTCCTCGGAACAATCCATTTGTTTTGCGATCCCAGCCGAATCTGCTGATCACGTGTTGAAGTCGCTGGAAAAGAACTTCGCCCTCGAGCTCTCCGAACGTGACATCGACCGCGTGTGGGCCACAGATGAGGTCGCCATCATTACGGCGGTCGGTTCCGGCACACGCAACACACCCGGTGTGGCCGGCCAGATCTTCGGCAAGCTCGGTGACCGCCAGATCAATGTCCTGGCCATTGCCCATGGCTCCTCCGACGTCTCGATCAGCATGGTCGTCGAGACGGCCGATACGGAAAACGCCGTCAAGGCATTGCATGAGCTAATAGTAGAAAGCACACAGGTACACAGGTAAAAAGGTATGCACCTACGTGTGTACCGGCATAGCTGTCTACCGATCTTCATTCTTGAAAGGAAATTGTTATGTCCCCCTCTCATATCCCCGTAGCAGTTCTCGGCGCGACCGGCTCGGTCGGTCAGCGCTTCATTTCGCTGCTCGATGGGCATCCCTGGTTCAAGGTCGTTGCGCTGGCCGCCTCCGATCGTTCGGTCGGGCAAACATACTCGCAGGCGGCCCGCTGGGTGTTGAATGAGCCCATGCCAGACTATGCCCGCGAGATGGTCGTGGTCCCTGCCAGCCCGGACTGTATCGACGCAAAGATCGTTTTTTCGGCATTGCACAATGAAATCGCCAGGGACTGCGAGCCGCAGTTCGCACAGGCCGGCTTTGCTGTTTGTTCGAATGCGTCATCCTACCGACGCGATGAAGATGTGCCTCTGCTCTTGCCTGAAATCAACGCAGATCATGTGCACCTTGTTGAAGTCCAGCGCCAGCAGCGCGGCTGGAGCGGATGTATCCTCACGAATCCGAATTGCACCAGCACGGGACTCACGATTGCGCTCAAGGCACTCGACGAGGCCTTCGGGGTGAAAAAGGTCTTTGCCGTTTCTCTGCAGGCCCTCTCGGTCGCGGGCTATCCTGGTGTCTCCTCGCTGGACATCATCGACAACGTCATCCCGAACATCAAAGGTGAGGAGGAAAAAGTCGAATGGGAGCCGCGCAAGATGCTTGGCAAAATGAATGGCAGTAAGGTTGAATTAGCAGACATTCAATTCAGCGTGCACACCAACCGAGTCGCCGTAGTGGATGGGCATACGGTGTGTGCCAGCCTGGAGCTCT
>JBAVVF010000196.1:0-6552 GCA_049697155.1 Anaerolineales bacterium | reverse complement strand
ATCTCATACCGCGCGAGCAGACAATAAGCATTTAAACAGATGGAATCGACATCATGACCAAAACCGGCCCGACCAAGGCTCAAAGCAAGCGCGCAGTAAAAACGGCGATTCTGCTGCTAATACTATTGTTTCTATGGTTTGGGCTGAATTATCGCCAGTTATATGCAGCCTGGGCAGTCAGAAGCGAAACGCAGTTGCTGGAAAATCTTGCCAGGAATGCCCCGGACGAATTCCAAAATCCCGCGCCGGCCGAAGATGACCTGAATGGAAAGCTGTCTTCGGATTTTTGGGAGTTTACGACCATGAATGGCGGCGGGAAATCGTCCAACGAAATGGACTGGCATTCCACTGCGATTGCATTCAATCAATCCCTGTCCCTTCAACATTTTTCGGATCCAGTCTTCGAGACTGAAGGATCGGACTGGCATGCGCCCGCTGCCGACCAGTACAATAACGTCACACTCATTGGCGCAAGCGGTTTTCGTCCCTCCAGATCCAGGGATGTTGTTTTGAAATTCAGTGCCTGGGTGGACCGGGAATTTTACGGCACGGCAGGTGTGATCTTTCAGCCGGTGGGCACGGTGCGTGAAGATGGTTTGATTGTGAAGCCGTTGGACATGCTGGGCTTTTCCATTGCCGGCAGGGAATCTTCGATCGCTGGAATCAACGGTCCGTTTTGCTACCTGGCCCTGAATTCGATCCCTGTGACGGTCCAGCCGCTTCTGCTGGATGCCCGGAGATTACATACCTACGAGATCCGCCTGCGCTGGATGAGCCGGACGGAGTGGTTGGGCAGCCTTGCGGTTGATGGTCTCGAGCAGTGCCAGATTACCATGCCTCCCTTTGGACCGGTCGAGGTTCATGTCTGGAGTGACAATTCCCTGGTGCTCACTCGCCCGCCTCGCTGGTGGGAGATCGGCCCGGCCATGGATCTCAAATATCAGAATGGGGGCGATAAACAATTCAATCTGGGAATGATCCAGATCTTTGAAGCAGAGCGTTGAGACCACTACGCTCCAAGCGGTTATAATTCGAGCCATGCCTGAACGACTACAAAAAATACTTGCCCAGGCGGGATATGGATCGCGCCGGGCCTGCGAAGATTTCATTACAGCGGGGCGTGTGCGCGTCAACGGACAGCTCGCCTCCCTCGGCCAGAAAGCCGATCCCCGCACCGACAAGATCACCGTCGATGGAAAGGCGATCGCGGCGGCCGAGACGCTGACCTACATTGCTCTCTACAAGCCGCGCATGGTCTTATCCACCGTGGAAGCTGAGCGGGGCGATGAGCGCAAGACAGTGCGCGACCTCGTGGACATTCCCCAGCACGTCCATCCCGTCGGCCGCCTGGACTTCGAAAGCGAAGGCCTGGTCCTCATGACCAATGATGGCGACCTGACGAATAAGCTCACACATCCAAGGTATGGCCATCAGAAGGAATACCGCGTCCTGCTGGCACGCCGTCCGGATCATGAGCAGTTGGAGGCGTGGAGCAGAGGCGTGGTCCTTGAGGATGGCTATAAAACTGCCCCGGTGGACGTCCGCTTCGAGAGCGCGCAGGGCAAAGGTGCCTGGGTGCGCGTCCTCATGGGCGAGGGTCGGAAGCGTCAGATACGCGAGACTTGCCAGCAGCTGGGACTGCCTGTGGTGCGCATCCTGCGGGTCAGGATTGGATCCCTGCGGCTGGGCAATCTCAAGCCGCGTCAATGGCGATACCTGACCATGCAGGAAGTCGATGAGTTGAAGGGGCGTGAGACAGCCAAAAAGACGAATCGGCGCTAACGCGGGTCATCCCAGCAGGTCCCTCGGGGTAAGACTTGCCATGCTTTAACTATCTATTCCATAACTTACTGCCAAGGAGAGATGTAAATGGTAACGGTTCGCACGGATGCATTCAAGCTGGGCGATAAATTTGCCACGCTGCTGGGGGACGAGGTCAAAGCGGGAGACAGGGCGCCTGAATTTACGGCCGTGGTGCCCGGCTGGGCTACAGTCAATCCACTTCAGGAATCAAAGGGTAAAGTCATTATTCTTTCGGCTGTTCCCTCTTTGGACACGGATGTGTGTGACCGCGAAACACGCCGCTTCAACGAGGAGGCTGCCAAATTGAGCGACGATATTGTGATCTACACAATCAGCACAGATACTCCCATGGCGCAGAAGCGCTGGTGTGGGGCGGCGGGTGTCGACAAGGTCAAGGTCGTCTCTGACATGGTGGAGGCAGAGTTTGGACTCAAATATGGCGTTCTAATCAAGGAGCGCCGGTACCTGCGGCGGGCAGTCTTCATTGTCGGGCGGGATGGCCGGCTGACGTATGTCAATTATCTGCCGACCCTCGGCCAGGAACCGGACTATGCTGAAGTGATCGCTGCTGCGCAGGCTGCATTGAAATAGCCTGTCCGCCCGCTGGAAGCAAGAGATTAAAAAAAAGAAACCGCCGCGGCGGTTTCTTTTTGCTTCTGTTACTACTAACTGTATCTGATATCCCAGAATTTTAGCACCAGGTTTCCAAGCACTTCCCTGACCTTCTCCTTCTTGAGACCGTCCACCTTGAAGGTGATTACCCTTGAGTCGGCATCCGGGCCCGAGAATATCCCGAAGGAGAGAAAGTCGCCGCCGCTCTCGGCAATGGCCTTGGTGATCTTGGCGAGTTCGCCCGGGCGGTCGGGGATCGTTGCCGTGACGCGTGTGGCTTTCTGGCGGGCACCCATCAACTCCAGGAATGCTTTGAACAGGTCGGTTTCCGTGATGATGCCGACCACCTTGCCGGAGCTGACTACGGGTATGCCTCCGATCTTCTGATCGGCCATGATGCGAGCGGCTTCTTCGATGGGCGTATCCTTGTCAACGGTGACAACCTTTTTGCTCATGACGTCCTTGACCGTCACTTTGCTGATCAGGTAATTGAGCTCCCAGACGCTCAACGACGTGACCTGCGAGGGTGAGGCATTCAGCAGGTCGCTTTCCGACACGATGCCCACCATTTTGCCGTTCTTAATCACGGGCGCGCGGCGGATATGTTCCTTTTTGAACATCGCAAGGACTTCGTTAACGGGCGAATCGGGCAATACTGAAATAACCGGGCGGGACATTCTTTCACCGACGAACATTTTTGCCTCCTATCATAGGCGACTTGACTCAACTGCGAAATGGCTACAAATACATTCTAAGCCGGATTAACCGGCCCGCTGTCACCAAATGGGAGTGAATAAGGTCATATTCCGGGACGCGATCGCTATAATCCCAGGTAAGCCTCGCGGATATGCTTATCCCTGATCAGTTTACGTGCCGGCCCTTCCAGGTCGATCCTGCCCTCCACAATGACATAGCCATAGTCGCTGATCGCAAGCGCCAGCTGAACGTTCTGTTCGACCAGCAGGATCGTGAGCCCCTGTTCGCGCAGTTTTTTAAGGCTTTCGAAGAGCTGCAATACGAGGACGGGCGCAAGTCCGAGCGACAATTCATCGATGCACAGGATGGTTGGGTCGGCCATGATGCCGCGCGCCACGGCCAGCATCTGCTGTTCGCCGCCGCTCAGGGTGCCGGCCTTCTGGGCGTGGCGCTCCTGCAGACGCGGGAACATCTCGTACACGCGTTCAAGGTTGTGAGCAAACTTGGGCCGCGCGTGCTGATTGGAGGCGCCCATTTCCAGGTTTTCGTAGATGGTCATATCGGTGAACAATTGCCTGCCCTCGGGGACTAGTACCAGTCCCATTTCGGCCTTCGTGTAGGCAGGCAGCCGGCTGACATCTTTGCCATCGAAGTTAATCGTCCCGCTCCAGGGCTGCATCAGCCCCATGATCGTGCGGAGCAAGGTCGTTTTGCCCACCCCATTGCCTCCGACCAGGCAGGTCAGCTTGCCCTTTTCCAGGCTCAGACTGGAGCCCCACAGGATCTGCACTTCGTCATAGCCGGAGGTTACGTCCTTTACTTCCAGAAGTGCCATGATTATTCCTCCTCTTCCAGGAGCCGTTCGGCCAGGCGCGGATCGCCCAAATAGGCTTCGATCACCTTCGGGTCATTCCCGATTGTTTCGGGACTGCCCTCGGCGATCTGCAGGCCGTAGTCCAGGACAACGATCCGATCCGAGACACTCATCACGGCTTTCATCAGGTGCTCGATCATTATGATCGTGATGCCCTGCTCGCGGATCTTCAAGACGGTCTGGATCATGCTGTCGATTTCAGAATGATTGAGACCGGCCAGCACCTCATCCAACAGCAGGAGGTAGGGATGCGCCGCGAGCGCCCGGGCCATTTCCAGCCGCTTCTTCTGCGCGACGTTCAGGCTGCCGGCCAGCTGATCGGCCCGCGCGGCCAGCCCGACGAATTCCAGCACATCGTCCGCGATCTTGGCCGCGTTGCTCAGGTTCTGGCTCTCGTGCCCAAAGCACGCGCCGACCATGACGTTCTCCCGGACTGACAGCTCGTTCAACGGGCGGACGATCTGGTGCGTGCGCGCCATGCCCATCTTGGCGAGCTGATAAGGCTTGAAACGGGTCACGTCCCGGTCATGGAAGATGATGCGTCCGCTTTCGGGTGGATAGACACCGTTGATCGCATTGAAGAGGGTTGTCTTCCCCGCGCCGTTGGGCCCGATCAATCCGAGGATCTGGCCCTGCGGCAGGTCGAAGGTGACGTTGGATAAGGCCTGCAGGCCTCCGAAGCGTTTCGAGACGCCCTGCAGCGAGAGAAGGATCGTCATGCGAATACCCTCCTCAAGGTTGGAATGCGCTGGCGCAGCCAGCCGATCGCACCGGCCGGGATGAAGAGCACGATGAGGAGAAGCAGGACACCCGACACAGATAGCTGGATGTCCCCGAAGAAATCGCTGGTGACCAGGAATCCGCGCATGCCCTGGTAGGCGAATGCGCCCAGGATCGGCCCGAGCACGGTGCCCTGTCCGCCCAGCATGACCATGACCAGCAGCTCGATCGAGGCATGCAGCGGGAAGGCATCGTGCGGCTCGACATTCCCGTTCTTGAAGAAGAACAGGACGCCAATCATGCCTGGAATGATGGCCGACAGCACGTATGCCCAGGTCTTCGCATTCGGGGCGAATACCCCCATCACTTCGGCTGCATCTTCGTTCTCACGGATGGCCAGCAGCCCAAGTCCAAACTTTGACGTCCGGACAACATGACTCAGGAGGATCGCCAGCATGGCAAGCCCTGCGACAATGTAGAACGAGAGTTGCAGTGCCTGCGCCGCGCCGCCGTAAGCCTTGTAAACACTAAAGTTTAGCGTTATCCCGGTCGGCCCGCCAAACAGGTCGAAGTTATTGACAAAGGCCTTCATTGCCTCGTTGATACCGATGGTTGCCAGGGCGAAATAGGCGCCCCGTAAGCGCAGGATGGCTGAGCCCAGCAGGAAGGCCAGGATGCCGGACGAAAGTCCGCCTGCCAGGATGGCATACCATAATGGCCAATCATATTCGGTGAGCAGAAAGAGTCCCACATAGCCGCCGAAGCCATAAAAGACGATGTGACCGAAGCTGACGTACCCTGTGTACCCAAGCAATATGTTCAGGCTGGAAGCCAGCGCGACCGCCTTCAGGATCGTGAAGGCGCTCTCACGGTTTGCGGCCTTCCCTGTGATGGTTGGCCAGAGCGCCAGGGCCGCGACCACCAGAATGGGGAGGACGATCCCAATGTATCTGTGCCAGATTTTCATCGTTTCGCTCCAAAGAGGCCGCTTGGACGGACCAGCAGGATGACCACAAATAAGCCGAACTCGATCACCGGCACCCAGGATGATTCCATAAAAGCGGGGATAATGCCTTCGAGCATGCCAAGGATCAGTCCGCCAAACAGCGCGCCGATCGGGTTGCCCAATCCTCCCAGAACGCCGATGACGAAGCTCTTCAGCTCATAGCCTCCCCCGGCCAGGATGCTGAACGGGAAAAAGGTTGCGATCAGGGCACCCGAGACGGCGGCGAGCATCGTTCCCAGGCCAAAGCTCAAGGCCAGGATCCGCGTCGACGGCACTCCCATCAGTTCGGCCGCGTCACGGTTGTTTGCGACGGCGCGAATATACTTTCCCGGGCGGGTCCGGTACAGGAAGAGATACAGTCCGCCTGTGAAGAGCATGGCCATCAGGGCGGCGATCAGGCGCGTGCCGAGCAGCGTGATGGGTCCTATTTTGAAACTGCCGGCCGAAAAATCGACATTGTAGGGAGAGGTTGTGAGAGCGGCAGTTCCAAGTCCGATGATGATCATGTTGACGGAAAATGTTGCCAGCAGCGAGGAAAGGTGTGGGGCGTTGATCACGCGATGGACAGCTACAGCATAGATAAGGATTCCAAGACCCAGCCCAAACAATGCGACCGGCAGCAGTCCGAGGTATGGATTCAGTCCCGTTCGTGTGAACAGGAAAAACGTTCCGAACATTCCCAGGGCAATGATGGGTCCATGGGAGAGGTTGATCACATTCATGACTCCCCAGATCAGCGTCAGGCCCATGGCGGCCAGGCCATAGACAAACCCCAGCAGGATGCCATCCGGCAGCGACGTCAATAATAGACCGATTTGTTGCATGCTCAACTCCCGTGATA
>JBAVVF010000195.1:0-1504 GCA_049697155.1 Anaerolineales bacterium | reverse complement strand
CATCGCCTCTTCGAAGGCCGCGCGCGTCATGGGAAGCCGGTCGAGCCAGTGTTGCGGCTCCGGCACGCTTCTAGCGAAGAACGCATCAATTTCCTTTTCCAGGATTTCGAGATCAGGCGCGGCATTGGCCAGACAATATAAGGTCCAGCCCAGTGCCCGCGCCGTTGTCTCGTGGCCTGCACCTATGAAGGTGATGATGTTGTCCTTGATCTCTTCGCGGGTGAGGCAGTCAGGTCCTTCCTGGCGCAGCAGCAGTGTCAGGAAATCATCGGGCACGACGCCGCCTGAATGTATTTTTTGCCGCCGCTTCTCCATCGTCTGATCCACGATGCCGCGGAACAGCGCCATCACCCTGATGCCTTTCAGGCGCGTGACCCGCGGAACCCAGGGCGGCGCCTTGAGCAGGTCAAGTGGATCGACATGGCCCATTGTGTACAGAAGCCGCTGAACATCGGCGGCGAAATCGCCTGTGGACGCCACGATCTCACCGGAAAACAGTGTCTGCGACAGGATGTCGAATGTGAGCTCGGTCATGTCACGCGAAATATCACGCGCCGTGCCAGCGCGCGCAGCCTGCACGTAGTGTTCAGCATAGGCTTCCGTGCACGCCAGCATGATGCCTGCAAACCCGTCGATATGGCGTGGCGTGAAGACGGGCGCCATCGCCTTGCGCGAGCGCTTCCACACTTCCCCCTCCGCCGTTAAAAGCCCGTCACGCAGGATGGGCCGCAGGATGAGCTGGCGGATCGTGCCCATCCGGTAATTCCTGGCATTGTCCACCAGCACATGGCGGATGAGTCCCGGATCATTGACGATCACCGTGCGCTCATTGAGGACGCGCGTGTGGATCACGTTGTCCTCGGAGGAGGGCTCCCCCCACATTTCGAGCGGATTGCGCATAAGCGTACGCACGATCTCGAAGAGCGAAGGAATATTCGTGCGCGCCCGCGGCACTGGCGCTGGCGGTGTAAACGGGTGTGGGGTCATATCCATCATCGGCACTCCATCTCGTCCTCCTAACATGGTGCGGCGTGCCCGCACATGCCACCATAGGAGTGCCGCACCAAACTCTGCCGTCCCAGCGAAAGCCCGGATGAGGGCCTTTTTCTGCTAGGCTGTGAACGCATAAATCTGCAGAATATCCCTTTGGCCTGCTGACTTCCGCTTTGAGCCGCGTACCGGCCAGCTCTCTGATCCAGCTTCAGTTCCGGGAAGAGCTAGATGCAGACACTTGACCTCTTTCGGTGAGGCCGACGTTTCAGACAGGGTCTTCGAGGCGACATCGGCCTATTGCTCAAGCAGCGGGATACATCCTCAGAAACGAGTCCACCCGGTTGCGAACTTCTTGAATATGGCCCAGAAGAAGGTGCCCTCCACTTTCAAGAGGCATGAATTCGGCACCTTCAATGTGTTGCGCGGTGTATTCACCAAAAGCAAATGGGTTGATGCCGTCATTCTTTGCGTGGACCACCAATGTCGGTGCCGTGATCCGCTCTAGATCATA
>JBAVVF010000194.1:0-4237 GCA_049697155.1 Anaerolineales bacterium | reverse complement strand
GTGCAGGTGTGACGAAAAGGTGTTTTTGAGATAATTTGTAGTAATCCAGGCCTACTCGGCTTGGGCCGCGATCCCGGCCGACGCGGTGCGCCGGTTCACAAGCCATACTCCAACAAGAATTGTGATTCCCCCGATCAGTGTTGCCAGTAGCACGGACTCCCTGAGAACCAGCGCGGCAACGATCACTGTAATGACTGGCTCCAGATACAGAAATGCCCCGGTCTGTGCAATCGGAAGAACCTTCAGTGCATCGTACCAAAAGATATAGGCGATCCCGGAACAAAACACACCCAGAAAGGTGATGGCTATCCATCCATCCCAGGGGATCAGGGGAATCTGTCCGATTCCGGAAGTGGCAAAGAAGAGAATGGATGTAAAAAACCAGCCAAAGCTCATCACATAAAACATCATAAGTGTTGATGGATGCTTCTTCAGACCGGACCGCGAAAGAGCTGAAAAGATCGCCCAATTGGGGGCACTGATCAAGACCAGAACATCACCGGGTGAACCGAATTTTCCGGCAGTGACAGCTGCCAAATCGCCCTTTGTGACCACAAGCAAAACCCCAAATGCGGCCAGGATAATCCCTGCAACCTGATACCAGATCAGGCGCTCCTTTAGGACAATCAGGCCCAACAATGCCATGAAGATGGGAGTGCTGGCGATGATCCAGCCTGTGGTCGTCGCCTGGGCTGTGACCAGGCCGGTCGACTGCAGCCATTGATGGAACGTGATCCCGAGAAAACCAAGGACTGCGAAATAACCCCAGTCCTTTCCCCGGGGAAGGGAAAACTGCCTGCCGAGTCCGACGGCCAGACCCAGAATGATGACTCCCATGGAAAACCGCAGCCAGACGACTGCGCTCGGAGTCACATACTGTAACGAAACTTTGGTCGCGACGAAGGATGCTCCCCAGACGATAACGGCGAAGAGAGCTTTCAGGATGGCTTTGATGTTCATTTTTCTCCGGGGAGATTTTACGCCAGTCGGACGTACTCTGATGATCGAATTTCCTGTTGAAATTTCAGCAGGGGATCAAAAGCACCAGCATTCCGCATCTGACACAGCCAAACTGGATGAATCAGGAAGCCGGAGCTTTTTGAACTCCGGCTTCGTCCATGTTTCTTACTGAGTTTTGCCAGGTTCCTCGCCTGGAAGATGGATGTATGCACGTATGGAGACCTACTCGATGTTCGGCGGGGTCAGGAGACCCTCGCCGAGCTCAGAGACCACCGCCCAGCAAAGTAAATCAACCTGCCTGCATCAAAAAGCCGAAGCAAACTGCTTCGGCTTCGTTTTGTATTTCAGACCTTCGGTCGAAGCCCGGCGGGGTCGGGAGACCACCGCCGAGCTTGTGTTGGAAGACCATGCGCCAGTAGAGTGGGCAGGGTCAGAGGCCACTGCCCACTATTGATCGTGCGTCCGCAAAAGTTAAGCCTTTTTCTTTCCTATTAGATATACCACAATTAATATAATAAGCGGCAATGGAACAAACACATATTCACTGCGGAAGCTCATCCCTAATATTGTCACAAAGGGATATTTCGCAATTAGCAGAGCAACAATCCAGTAACAGGCAACCCCTATTATCAGCGCAACGAGGTTCTTCATGGCTTATCCTTAGTAAGTTCTCGAAGTCGGATATGCAATTGTTACATCTGTCCCTGTCCAAATCAACTTATCGTCTCGGAAATAATAGGTATTGGTTATAACTTCTGTATTATAAGTATGTCCTCTATATTCGAATTCTTCTCCTACTGCGTGGCTAACCTGAACCATTATGTCTCCTACTTGCGTACCAGGTATTTTTGCAAGCCGACTGCTAGCGGTACCTCCTAGATAAGTCCAAGCAACAACAACCCATGACGGTGCCGCGAAAATCACTGTTGGAAGCCCAATTATCAGTGCATATGCTCCATTTCTGTTGTCGGCGTTCCATTGATCCGTTACATCTACAGTATAGTACTGGCCATCAGAGATTAGATCCTGGTCTTCTTGCGATAATTGACATAGATAGGCCGGGGTTAATGTACATGAGTCATCTTCGCCTCCTGTCGGAGGTTCGCCGCCATCTCGGACGGGACTAGGAAGCACCTTGGGGGCTCCATCTTGCCAACTTCCTGCCGTACCTGCTCCAGAGGATCCGCTACTACCTATTAATTGAAGTCCAGGGGTTAACCAGGTCGTGCCGCCAATCATACAGGCAATAGTTACACATCTCTGTCGAGCACCTATTCCCAGCATCCCCCCAACCTGACCTGCTCTACTTCCGGCATTTTGCGCGTCCCAACGCGCCTTTATTTTTGCCACATGCCGCATATGGCGCTTGCATTTCACATCACTATCGAACCTTGAACAATCATCCCAGGCATGCCCGGTTGGATCCGTGTATCGCAGAGGGTTATTTATAACATATGAGAATCTGTTGAAGCTTTGTGGGTTGCCAGCACCAGGGATAACGTTATCCGGCTGAATGAACCTGCCTAATGAGGGTGAGTAGAAGCGCGCATTGTAATCCATCAGCCCCGTACCGGGGAGGCTGCGTTGGCCGGTGTAGGTAAGGTCGGTATTCTCGATCCGGAAACCGGAAGCCGGGAGATCGGTGCGGACTCCGCCAAAGGGCAGGTAACGCTGCTGCTCAAGGACTGCACTATTTGCATCCAACACCACCGCGGTCGAGCCGAGAAGATCGCTCAGGAAGTATTTGAAGCCGCCTGCATCGCGCATGATTGTCTGCCCGGCGAAGGAGTAATACTTCTTCCACGCGCTGCCTGCTGCAGTCGTTGTAATCTCATAGCTGCCGCCGAAGTAGTAAGCCGTGAACGAATCAGGATCAGGGTTCAATCCGGTAAAGTGAGCGGTACTCACCCGAACCCCATCTGCATCATATTGATATGACCAGGACTCGACCACTACCGTGCTCGCACAGTCACCGTCCATTTTTGCGATGCTTGAAATGCGGTTATCTGCGTTGTAATTCTGTTTGTAGGTCACGCCGCTTTCGGTGCGGCAGTCCATGTTGCCGTTTGGATCATAGTGGAACGAATCTATGATGGTGCCGCGATTCACCTCAGCCACCGCGTGAGGGACCTCCGTGCTGTAGGTGTAGTCACTGGTGTACCAATCCGGTGGCACAGGCGTTGGCGAGGGCGTCGAGGTCGGCGAGGGAGTAAAGGTGCGTGTCGGGGGGACCGTGCCCGTAGGAGTCCGCGTCACCGTAGGTGGCGGAGTCGGCGTAGGCGGCGGAGTCGGCGTGTTGGGCACGTCTGTGTCCCGGCAGTATGTGGAAGACTGGGCACAAATCGCCGCGTTGTCGGATAAAGAACTGGAATAGTAAATCGCGATGCGGCCTCGCCCGCCTGCTCCACCCTTATCGGAGCCTCGCGCGCCTCCACTGACGTTCACCGCATTCAATGTAACATTGCTTCCCTCGATACGAATACTCCCTCCTGCTCCTGCTCCTGGGTAGTCAATACTATCGCTTCCCTTGGCGGTGAGAGTGCCTGCAAAGTCAAGGGTCTGGGCGCTTACAAGGACAATCCCACCACCGGTCTTGCCGCTCCCACAGTAATTCCCATTCCTGTCTTTGTAAGCGCCGCCGCCGGCTGCTCCAAACATGATCCTGGATAGGGTCGGATCTCCATAGACACCTCCACCAGGTGTATTTCTGGTACCCGTATTCCGATACAAATTGTCATAACCGTACGGCACAGCCGCGCCGGAACCACTTGTGGCATGTCCACCCCCGCCCGCCGGATGAACCAGGCATTGGGCTTCCCACTTCGGGAAACCATCGCCGCCTCCACCCGAGTTTGCAACATAACCCTCGATGCCCTCGCCATATCCAGAAGCACTTCCGCGGAAGCCCAGACCATCTGCCGAGATTATGCCCGTAGCGCTGCCATTCAGCGTCCCGGCCACCCGGAAAATGATAATGCCGTTCGTTGTCCCATTCCAGGCATTGCTTTTCAGAGTGCCGTCGATCGTCACATCACGGTAATTTGGAACCCTGTAGACGGCCACCATTTGATCCGTGCCAATCCCGGAATCATCATTGGCATTGCTTCCGTAGAAGTTGACTTTGGGAGTCAGGAAGTAGACCGTATCGCCTACAACCCCGCTGACGCGCAGAAACTCATATTTACCGGTATTGACAGTGTTGGCAGGTGTTCCACGCAGGTTGATCAACAGAATTTCGTCACCTGCCACCAGACAACCGCTCGCCGGACTGTTCAGC
>JBAVVF010000193.1:0-2061 GCA_049697155.1 Anaerolineales bacterium | reverse complement strand
CTTACAGCCGCCAGGACCTGCTTCAGGAAGAGATTGATCTGGATATCAGTGGCTTTATATCTGATTTGACGGGCCTGGGCTTTTATATTCCCGATTGCGCTCAAAGCAACTACGACAATACACTGCTGTCCCTGACAACGACGCTCAACATGAACTATCTGGATGCACTTGGACTTGTTTATCCTAGTGACAAGGCCAAATACCGGCCGTATATCACAAGGAACCTGGTCATGCAGCAGTTCGAGAGTATGGGATATAGTACCGCGACCTTCCAGACCCTTTATCGCATGCTCGATCTGCGTGATTCAACCTATTATTTCGATTATTTTGAAGATGCATCCGCCTTGAACAGCCAGGCCTCGCTGAATTTTCAATATCTTTTTTTGAAAACAACCCTGGTACGCCCGCTGATGGAATATGCCGAGAACAATCCGGGCCTCACGATCCCGCCTTCTCTGACCGCATGGTTTCCCACCGGCAATACCCTGGACAGCCGTGAGTACCGCCAATACCAGCAGACCGTCTTTGCGTTGGAATCCCTGGAGAAAATACCCGATCTGCCTGGACGGAAATTTGTCTACGCTCATTTGTACACTACCCATCAGCCATTCGTGTTTTACCCTGACGGCAGCTTTCATGCCTCCCTGAAGCAGGGACTCGCTGGCTATCGTGATCAGGTTCTTTATACCAATATGAGATTGCTCGAGGTCATCAAAACAATACTGGCCAAATCGGATCCTGCGCCGATCATCGTGATTCAAAGCGACCACAGTTATTTCAGATCTGCCAACCGGGTCAAAATCCTGAATGCCTATTATCTGCCTGATGGCGGTAACGATCTGCTCTATCCCACTGTGACACCGGTGAATACATTCCGTATTATTTTCAACAAATACTTTGGTGGACGATATGAGCTGCTGCCGGATGTTTCCTACTTTTCTGAAAATAAGGTCTTGAGACAGACGCCGTCAACTTGTGTGGGAGCGGCTTCCATTAAAAAATAAAATTATCACACAAAAATAAAGCCCCTGCGCGTGCTGCGCGTTTAACAAGGAATCATGTCCAAAAAGATCTTCATCTCCGCCGACCACGGCATGGCCATCATCTATTTCCTCCAGAGCGACGTCGTCCCGACACTGCTTGAGGCAGGCGTCGAAGTCGTGGTCCTCACCGACGACGAAACCAGGGATCGCATCGCCCAGCGTTTCGCGCGTCCGGGTCTCAGCTTCGAAGGCTTGCGTCTCAGGGAGGCTGGGGCCTATGCAAACCGAGTCAGGCCGCGCCTGCAATGGCTGCTGGCCTACCTGCGGCGCGTCGGCGGTTCGTGGCGCATCAATACCGAAGCCATGGACAGTCACATCTGGGAAGTCTGGGTCGAGAACTCGTGGAAGTTCCGTCTGGGAGTCTGGATTCCCGCCGCGCTGGCGATCCTCGTTTTGCGGACCTTTGCCTCTGCCCGCCGGTTTCTCGTGCGGATGCAGAACCGTTTCAGCCCCCGCCCGGGCCTGTACGCCGACCTGTTCGCTTTACACAAGCCCGATCTCGTCATCGCTTCGACGGCCGGCTGGCGCCTCGACCGGTATCTGCTCCGTGAAGCGACTCTGCACCGCGTGCCGACCCTGGCCGCGATCGTGGGCTGGGACAACCCGTCGAGCTACTCCATTCCCGGCGCGCCGCTGGATTACGCCACCTGCTGGTCGCAGCTGCAAAAGGATGAGCTGGTCCATGGCTCCGATTGGGACCCGGAGCGCGTGCACATCGGCGGCATTCCATCCTATGATGGTTATTTCCGAAAGGAATGGTTGCTGCCAAAGGAAGATTACTTCAAACTTCACGGGCTTGATCTGAATCGCAAATTGATTTCCTACGCCTGTTCGTTTGTCCACTTTGCGCCGAATTATCCCAACGTCGAGGCGCTGGCCAAACTGGTCTCGTCCGATGCTCTGGCTGAACCCGCGCAGCTGCTGGTGCGCCTGCACCCAAGTCATTTTCAGGATAAACCCAGGATCTTTGCCGAGGAACGCGAGCGGATCTTCGCCCTTGAAACGCAATACCCGAATG
>JBAVVF010000192.1:0-3097 GCA_049697155.1 Anaerolineales bacterium | reverse complement strand
GGATCATTGCGCTGGTATCCGCCCCGACAAAGGACGCAATGGTCGGCAGGATATGAATGTTCCCCGACGAGTTGATCTGCAATCCCAGTTCGCGGGCTTTGATATCAACGGAACTATGAATGGCGGGTACGAACGGCGCAAGCCCCAGGTCCTTGGGAGGCAGGTTCAGTAACAGGTGATGCATGGTGGAGTTGCCAACCAGCACCATCTCAAGGATTTCCTCTGTCCGGATGTGTGCAGTCTTTGCAGCCTGTTTGAGCAGCTTGTTCAGTGTCGCGAGGATGGCTTTATGCAATTTCTCCAGTCCATCCGCGTGCTCGATCGTGTATTGAATCCGCGACATGACGTCCTCGCCGTAAACGATCTGCGGATTCATCTCCGACTCGGCTGCCAGCAGTTCGCCGGTCCGCAGGTTGCAGAGATACAGCGCGACGGTCGTCGAGCCGATGTCCACGGCTGCGCCGTAGCTGTCCTCGACATATCCGGGCTGGACTGCAATGACTTCCTTATCCAGCCATACGGACACGGTCACGTTCCAGTTTGCTTCACGCAGCGTGGATGACAAGGCCCGCAGGCATTGGTAATCAATCGTCAGGTCGAACCAGCGCGGCAGACCCTGCTCGCCGCGCCGGACGAGCCCCATGGTGGTCTCTAGTCCCTTGGCAAGGCGTTCCCAATCGGCGATCGGGCGCTCGAGGTTGGGCGGCATCATCGTGACATAATATTTCCGGATGGAAGGCTTGATCTCGATGGCCCGTTCCCGGGCGCTCTTGCGGACGATTTGCTTGTTGCCGCGGCTTTCCTCCGGGACATTGATCAGCACATCACCCAATACCTTGCATTGGCACGACAAACGCACCTGCCCGACTTCCCAACCCTTTTCTTTCAGCAGCCGGGGTCTGCGCGCAAAATAAGCCTGCTCCTCCGGGCTGACGGGGGAGAGGTTCTCGCGCTTTGACTCGATGTTGTACTTCTGGAAGCGGCCTTCCTCCACCAGGACCAGGCACTTGCCGCAGGTCGCGTTCTCGGCGCAGATCGACTCGATCTCCACGCCCAGCTCACGCGCCGCGGCCCGGACGGAGGTGCCTTCGTCCACTTGTCCGCGGCGGCCGGAGGGTTGGAGGATCACGGTACGTTTCTTCGTCATCTTTTTGAACCGCGAAGCACGCAAAGAGATCGAAGCCTTTCTGTAACCCTTTGTGTTCCTTCGTGTCCTTTGTGGTTAAGCATCTTAATCCTGCCGGCGGGGAAGCTCTACCTTCGCAAACTCGGCTTCCAGCTCCGCAAGAAGCGCCTCCGCAACTGCCTCGGGTGAGCCATTACGCTCGATCCAGTCTCCGCGTTTGTACTGCCGGGCATAATCCGCCGTGGAGGTTGCTGCCTCCGCCATGGCGCAGGCATCGATGGCGTTCTGAACCCTTTGCGGGAGCTCCTGCTTTAGTACGCGTCCGTCGCCTTCAACTGTAAAAGATTGCGGGATATGCTTCCAATAAGTGATTCGATAGCGAGCCATACTCACCTTCTCGATCATATATAAGCTTGCAGATGCTGGATTTTACGGGAGGATGAGCCTGGGGTCAATGTGCGCTAGCCGACGGGCATTGCGTCCGGTCCGGGCCGAGCGGAGATCATGCCCCTCAGGACCAAAATATAAGCAATAATCCAGAGCGGCAGGGCAGTCATGATTAGGCGGTCCTCCTGCCCGGTGGAAATGCCGTTGGTTAGGAATTGAAGCACAAAACAAATATAGAGCAGGGCGATGACCTCCTTGTTATCCCTGTATTTCCCTGAAAGTAAATAGTAGACCACAAGCGGCAGCATCAGCAAATGCAGATAGGCTGAGATTGCATTCATATTAAAGGCGAATTCCTTCATGCGGTTTCCTTCCCCCAGTGTGAAAAAGGACCCAACCCATAGATTTGAATCGATCAAGTGACTGCGCACGGTCAACAGTGTCATTCTTTGATGTTGCCATAAATAAGTCAATTGCTGCTGCAAATTCCAGTCTTCAATCAACTTCATAGTTGCCCGCCACTCGGTTCCTTCGGTGCGGAGATAGACGTCTGCCACGAGATAGTTTTTGAAGGTATAGCTGCCGATGGTCGAAAGAGTTGGTTTTCCCACTGCGATCGTCGACAACAAAAGCTGGATCCAGATGGGAAGCAGAAGCAGGGCAACCCAACCGGCTTGCTTCCACCTGGACGCCGGTTTATATTGCACAGTGATATAAATGATCAGCAGGAGAAGAAAGAACAAATAGATCGGTTTTGTGACGGTTGTCAGGGCCATCAATAATAGTGCGTAATAAATGCGGTTTTTCAACGCGGTGGTCAAAACCCAGCAAAAGGTGGAGATCAACAGGATGTTCAATGTCTCGGTCATGCCGTGGAACGTGAGGATCAATGGGGATGGATGGGAAAAGAAAAAGCCGGCTCCCAGCATGGCCAGGACGGGGGAGCGTGTTGTGTTTTGCAGACCCAGGTAGATTAAAACGCCGCTTCCCAGCCACATCCAAAACTGGAGGACCCACATTACGCTCTCGGCACCGCTCCCAAAAAGCGTCCGGGACGATCCCAGGAGGAGCGGGTACAGCCATGGGCGGTGGTCGATCGAGGTAATATTCGAACGTCCGAACAGCCATTCGCCCACATCCTGATAGCTCCTGGAATCATTGGCCCACCAAAAATATCTTTCCGGCTGATCGATGTTTACTTTGCTCCCCTCCAGTCCGGTCAGGTAAAAAGCCCACTGGAAGTAATAAATGATCGCAACGAGCAGGATGATCGCCAGACCAAGCAATGCGTCCCTTTGGCGGTCTGTCAAATTTTGTGTCCACTTCCCGGAAAACAGCTTTTTCATTGATCTTCTCTCAACGATGCAGGATGCACGTGCCGATTATAGCATTGGCTGTAAGGATAAATAAACGGGCCGTTCCACGGAACGGCTGTCACGCGCTGGAGCAAACATTAGTTATGGAAAACATGACTCACCCCGAATTTAATCTTCCAGGGTTTTAGCCACAGATTGCACGGATTTACACAGAATCAGCCGACCCAAGGTGGGGGGGCGGCTGATTTTTTATCCTGCAGGACAAAGC
>JBAVVF010000191.1:0-1828 GCA_049697155.1 Anaerolineales bacterium | reverse complement strand
CATGTACGATGACCAGATCGGCGCCGCGCCAGTGAGACCCGTGGTGTTGACCATGGGTGTGTAATCGGCGTTGCCCACCCATACGCCGGTGGCGAGGTCGGGTGTGTAGCCCATCGTCCAGTTATCGCGGAAGTCGTTGGTGGTGCCGGTCTTGGCGGCCACCGGGAAGGGCAGGTTCAAAAGCGAGTTGCGTCCGAACATCCAGGCGCGGGCCTCATTGTCCGAGAGAATGGACGATATGAGGAAGGCATGCTCGGGACGAATCACCTGTTCGGCTTGCGGTTGATATTCGTAGACGACATTACCCTTGAAATCGACGATCCGCAGGATGGCGACCGGCGGGACCTTCCTGCCGCCGTTGGCGAAGACGGAAAAAGCCGCGGTCATGTCCAGCAGGCTGACGTCGCCTCCGCCCAGGGTCAGGGAGAGTCCGTAATCCGGCCGGGTAAAGCTGGTGATGCCCAGCCGTTCGGCCATGGCGATCATGCCGTCTTTTTGAGGCGTATTCGGGTCGTCGTAGATACGGACGAAATCCAGCGTCTTTACGGCGGGTACGTTGAACGAGTTGGCGAGCGCCGTGCGCACCGTGACGGGTCCGTGGAAATTCCCGTCATAGTTGACGGGGCGGTACGGCTCGCGGGTATCGTTCGGGTCGCCCGAAGGCGGGAATTCACTGGGCACATCCCAGATCAGTGTGGCGGGCGTCCAGCCTTTTTCGAAGGCAGCCACATAGTTGATCGGCTTGATGGAGGAACCGGGCTGGCGCGTGGGGCTGTCGGCCATGTTGATCTGGCCCGAGATGGCTTCGTTGTTGAAATCGGGTGAGCCGACCATGGCCAGGATCTCGCCTGTCGAAGGCTTGATCGCGACCAGCGCGCCGTTGTGGGCATTCTTGTCGACCAGCAGGGCCACCTGCTCGGTGACCAGTCTCTGGGCTTCGTCCTGGAGCACCGGGTCGAGGGTGGTGTACACGATAAAGCCGGAACGATAGATCGTCTGGGCGTCGTATTTCTCCTCCAGCTCCGAGCGCACGAAGTTGACCCAGTGAGGGTAACGGGCGGTGATGTTCGGTGCGTTGAACGTGCGGCCCTTCAGCTCATTGGCCGCGTTCGTCGCCGCGACCTCGTCCACGCAGATGGGCACTTCGCTGTTGCTGACTTTGATACACCCCTGGACCTGGCTTAGCCCAAACATCAACACCAGGACCTGCTGCTGGCGGGCCAGCGTCACCTCCGGGTTGGTGTAAATATCGTAGATGGAGGGGGACTGCGGCAGACCGGCCAGGAAGGAGGCCTCCGCCAGGGTTAATTGGTTGGCCGTCTTGCCGAAATAGGTCTCCGAAGCGGCTTCGATGCCATAGGAAAGGTTGCCGTAGTAGATCTCGTTGAGATAAAGTTCAAGGATCTGGTCCTTGGTATAGCGGCGCGTGATCTCAGCCGCCAGGATGATCTCGCGGGCCTTGCGGGAGTACGTGCGCTGGGCGCGTTCTTCCGGGGTAAGCAACAGGGCCCGCGCCAGCTGTTGGGTGATGGTCGAGGCGCCGCCGCCCTGTCCGTCGGTGCGATAGTTTTCCCAGAGGGCGCGGATGATGGCTGCCAGGTCAAAGCCGGAATGTTCGTAGAATTCCTTGTCTTCGGTGGCGATCGTTGCCGCGAGCAGGACCGGGGAAATGCGATCGAGCGTCACATACGTGCGGCGCCCGGCGTTCGGGTCGAGGATCTCGTACAGTGGATTTCCATTGCGATCGAGGATGCGTGTGGTCTCGAACTGGGAGGCACGGTTTTGCAGGTCCTCCACGCTCGGCAGTGTGCGCGCAATGGAGTAATAC
>JBAVVF010000190.1:0-1855 GCA_049697155.1 Anaerolineales bacterium | reverse complement strand
CCATTAACGACAAGCAACGTGGGCCGTTTGCCTTGGCCGCCTGACAAAAAATAAGCCGGCAGACGGGCATCGCCAAACGGAATATTCAGTATTTCAATTTGAGGAGAAAACAGCTTTGTCACTTTGTGAAAGAGCTCGCGGCTTCTTGTAAGATATGCAAAAAGCCGTTCATCTGCAGCGGATAATGAGAACATAGCCACCTGATAATAAGCACTCGCGCGCAAATACGCCTGACGGGCGGCGAGTGTCTGTCCCATTTGCATATGTCTCTCCGCCGCCTGCTCCATTTTTTCCGCCAGGGCTGCCCATTCCTTGATCCAGCTCTGGTCGTTGTTCTGCTTCGTCTTGTCGAGGACCAGAAAGCATTCATTCGCCTCAGAGCCTCCCGTTCCCGCGATCCCCAGGATACGCATAAACCTGAATGGGAAAGTCGCTACATCCATGTTGCGTCCGCCGAAATCGAGTTTCATGCTAGTTCTCCTACTATTGCTTTGGTCAGTTTTTCCTGATGAACCAGGTGGCCTGTCGTCAGGTTCTGGTCAATCATCCCTGGCTTTTGGTTCAGGCGGGTCGGCCAGAAGCCCTCTGGCGATGAATTCGATGATGAACTCGCGCCCTCGCGCCATCGCCTCGGGCGAGGGCAGCCCCTCAGTCGGCAGAAACATCTGGAACAGCGGGACACAGGCCAGAAACAGCACCGACACAAGCTCGGCGATCGCGATTTGGATCATCGGGTCGAAATCTGACCGCAGCAGCCCAGCATCCTGGATTGTGGACAGGAGCGGCCTCAGCAGCTCAATGTCCGAGGTGTCAAGCCGCGAGGCGATTTTGCCGTACGTCTGCCAGCCTTCAGCCATCTCCCAGAGGAATATGCGTGCCATCTGTGGGTGTTCGGTGTAGAAGTCGAACATCTGACCCATGTACCTCTTGAGCAGCGGTGCGAGCTTCTCGGGGCTAAGAGCGGCGTCGCCCTCGGTCAGCAATGCGATGGCCTGCGTTTGCGTATCTCGTGTTCTGTCACCGGCGCGCATGATCACCTCAACATATAGCCCCAGCTTATCGCCAAAGTATTGAAAGATCAGGCTCTTGTTGTAGCCCGCCAGCGCTGCAATAGCGTCGATGCGTGCGCCATCAAAACCGTGCTCGGCGAAGACCTCGGCTGCCGCGTTGAGGATCGCTTCGCGCGCAGCAGCTGCGTTGTGCGGGCGCCCGCGTCTGGAACCGGTTTGGGACATGTCCGTAGCCCTTTTGCAACTGAATAGTTACAAATAAAACCAACCAGTTAGATTATATATTGGAAACACGAGCCTGTCAAGTGTGTACAGGCTGTTCCAGGGCAATCGCGTCTATCCTGCCAAGACCTTGTACCGGTAGTCAACATTGAGCGCAGACTTCAGACGCTTACCCTTGTTGATAGTTGTACCGGCTCAGATTTCGAATATATGTTCTATACAGCGTGTCGCCCCCTGTGATATGATCGTGGTGCATAAACCGACCATTACCACAGGAGGACGACCTGTCGACGGAAGAAATCATCATCCGCCTATTCTGTTGGGCACTCGCGATTCTCCGACGCTGATTCCGCGACGAGTACCCTTAAAGGAATGCCGTTGCAGAGGTACAGAAGGATTTCGCCTCGCGATAGTAAGCGCACCACGATGCCCTAAACGAAGCATTAGCCCTTAACGTATATTTTCCCGGAAAGAATACGATGACCCCAGACTGGCGTGCGTTGATCTTTCTGCACCGCTTTCCGATTTCAGAACTGCTCATGCGGATGCGCCCTCCTCGCCAGCGCCAGTGTTTACCCTGATGTGCAGCACCATTCGTATCGTAATCGCGTATGATCTCTGGC